>JAKISU010000085.1 GCA_021648445.1 Flavobacteriaceae bacterium | reverse complement strand
TCAATTTAGATACTCATTTTTTGCAAAACAGAGTTATAAAGTGTCTGAAAATTTTATCAAATTTGGATTTTGAAATTTATATGTACTGGTTTTTAGATTTATTCACACTGTGAATAATGCGGGTTAAACTCTAAAGCATTTCCTGATGGGTCTAAAAAAAACATTGTTGCCTGTTCTCCTACTTCTTCTTTAAACCTAATGTATGGCTCAATAATAAATTTAATTTTTTGTAAACGTAGCCTTTCCGCTAATTCTTCCCAATCTTCCCAATCTAAAACTACACCTGCATGTGGAACAGGAACTTGCAGTCCATCAACAGGGTTTTCGTTCAAAGCTGATTTAGAATCTACTTGATGTATTACATATTGATGCCCAAACATATTAAAATCCACCCATTTAGTATCACTTCTTCCTTCTACACAACCTAGCACTTCTCTATAAAAAATTCTATTCTTCTCCAAATCATCTACTGGTACAGCAATATGAAATGGATTAATAGTGTTTTGTTTTTGCATAATATTTCAATTTTATTACTAATTTATTTTTTATTAGTGTTGGTAAAAGAAATAAAATCACTTCGCTTCTTTTGTAGCTCAATCATTTTATTAGCATATCGTAAGCCTAATTCTCTATATGATTTTGAGTTAAAATGTGTAGAGTCTTTTCTATCTGTAAGATTTTCTGAACTGACAACAGCGGTAAAAGGAATGAATTGAGGTACTCTATTGATGACCTCATTTATACTATCAGCAAAAGGTCTTCTTTTTGCATGAAACCTGCCTATTTCACCAACAACAATAGGGACGTTGTCTGCATTTAACTCAGTTCTGATACGTTGCATCAATTCTTTCAGCCTTTCTTCATATTTTGCATATCTTTCTGGCTTACTGTCTGATTCTCCTTGATGCCATAAAATTCCTTTTAGTTTTCCAATTTTCAGAGCTTCTTTTGCAACAGACATTGCACTATCATAAGGATACATCTGTGTCGTTTTATGATATGCGCCTCGTTCCCATTTTTGAATACTTGTAGCACCAACAGCACATGGAATTAAATAAATGTCAACATCTGGATTCATATCTGCCATTTTTCGTCCAAATGCAAAGCCTGGTCCTACACCTATTCTTTCCGGTCTTGCAAAGTGCATAGGCTCTTTTGCTAAAACCCATTTCTTGCCTCTGGTAAACATAAATACGCTACTATTAGGAATGGTGTCTATGGCTTCAACAGTGCCTCGTCCTGCCATATTTGATTGACCAATTAACAAATAGATATGTTTCTCTCTTTCCTTACTACAGGACATTAAGGTAGCTACTATAAAAAAAAAATGAATTTTTTTATACATCACGTAGTTTAATTCTTAGAATTACTATGTGGTTTTTTTGTAGTTTTGCTTTTACTCACAGAAACTTTATCTTCTACCGTTCTACTATCGATAATATTACCAAAGAACACGGCGTTTGCAAATAATTTAGTAGTTCCTTTCCATAACATTCTAAAGTTTGGATTATCAGCAAAACTTATTACTTTTCCTTTGCCAAATTTCGATACTATAATACTTGCTGAATTTTTTATTACATCATAATTTTCTGATCGAATATAACCACTTATAAGTGGCGCATTTGTATATTTTAAAGGAGATGCATACGGGTTTTTTGAAGGTTCTAAAAAGACATTTCCTCTTCTTAGTATAGGTATTCTTGAACTCTTATAACCAAAACCTATTGGGTGTGTAATATCCAAATTTGCTTCAAAAATAGTTCCTTTCAGTTCCATTGATCTAAAATCAGAATCATGATCATTATATTTTAATGTTGTATTATCATTCTTTTTAGCTGTCTTTAAGGTAACGTAAGCTAAGCCGTTCTTTTTTGCCCATTTTACTGCTTTTTTTGTTACAATTAATGTTGCTCCGTTTTCTACACTATATTTTATTTTTTCAATTGCCGTCTTATTCATTGTGGTATAAGCTCCATCGGTCATTACAAACGTATTGTATTTGTTTAAATCATAGATATGTAAACGTTGAACGTCTAATTTTACAATTGTTTTATCATAAACTTTATCAAAGAGATACCAAACTTCTCCAGCATCATAAGCTGCCATTCCTTTACCTACTATTAGTGCAATTTTTGGATTTCTAAGTGTTTTAAAACTTGGACTTCCTAAATCTATTCCCACTGGTGTTAAACCATTAGAAACACCATACATTTGTATGTTTGACTCTTGTTGAGTCTTTAGTACCAACTTGTATATAGCTTCTTTATCTTTGACTTGATTTTGAATTGGAACTAAGATAGTACCTTCTTTAAATTGTTTTCCGTTTATTGTAAAAGTTGCTGTACTTACTTTAGCCCGAACATTTGCCTTTTGAAAAATAGTTAATGCTTTTGGAGCATAGTAATCATCCCATCTAAACAGATATGCATATTCGCTTTGATTAGGTGTTTTTGGCGAAACAAATTGCGTAGATACATCTACCATTTTTCCAACTAAATTTGAAGAAAAATTTCTCTTTACAGGAGCATAATCAATATTGTAGGCAATCGGAAGTGTCCATGAAGATACGTCATAAAATATGGTATCTGTAAAAGAAGTCATTTTAGTAAAAGAAGATTTTATAAAACGATATTGTTTTTGTTTAAGCGGAATAATGTAAGAATGCTTGGATTGATAATTCACTCCGTTAATTTTTACATCGGTACTTAATTTGTGAACTTCTACTTGATGCCTCTGCAACATTTCGATAAATAATTTTAATTTTCCTTTGTCATATTTATCTTGAAACACATACGCTTTATCAGTATCTGTGATTCCTTTATGGAATGCTTTTTTAAAGAAATCTCGTTGATATTCTAATAATTCTTTACGGTATTTTTTAACTCCTCTCACTGTTGAGAACGAAGTTTTTATTTGATTTCTAATAGAGTATTCAAAATCAATCGATCCATTAGGAGTATCTTTAATTGGTCCGCCTGTACTGGCTTGTTCAAATAAGATTCCTATTCCTCCATTAATATCCGGGTAAGCTGAGCCTTTACCGTAATAAAAATCATCATAGCCTTCTCCAGAATAGTATAAACTTCCTATTTTGTCTAATTCAGCGGCATGAAATTTTCCTATTTTAGCAGTAATATTTTGATTGGATTCTGAAGTCATTGGATGTACTCTTTCAGGAACTCCTGGTTGAAAAAAATAAGTCTTAGAACTCCCCATTTCATGATGGTCTGTAGAGAAATTTGGTTTCCAATGGTGAAACGTTTTTATGCGACCTTTACTTTCCGGATGTTCTGTAGTAATCCAATCTCTATTCATATCAAATAAATAATGATTAGTTCTTCCGCTTGGCCAAGGTCTAGCTTGACCTCTTTCTTGAATATCTGCTGAATTATTGTCTCCTCTACTCATATTTACCCAAGAAGCAAAACGATTTAAACCATCGGGATTTAAATAAGGATCCACCAAAATTATCGTTTCGTTTAAGAGTTCTTCTGTTTCTTTAGTTTGTGATGCTGCCAAATAATATACCCAAAGAACAGAAGCATTTGCTCCACTTGACTCTGTACCATGAATACTATAACCCTGATAAACAACAGCAGGCATTTTGTCTAGATTTAAACTGCCCGATATTTTAGGATCTGTTAATTTTAGGTGCTCTTGACGAATTTCCTCAAGTCTAGAGTGGTTTTCTTTAGAAGTAATTGTTAATAATACTAACGGATTTTTTTCATGGCTTATCGATTGGTATTCTAAACGTATTCTGTCAGATTTTTCAGCGACCTTTTCTAGATATATTTTTATTAAATCTGAGGTAAGGTGGCGTTCACCAACTTGAAAGCCAAATACTTCTTCCGGAGTAGGAATATTGGCATCATATTGTACATCTGGCAAATAGTATGTCAATACTTTTTTTTGTGCACTACTATTATAATTTGTAATCAATAAAGCAAAAAAAACAAGTATACCCAAACCATTTAGGTTTTCGAGAGTTTTGGCGAAAGTTATTTTTTTCTTTAAAAAGGCAAAAAGTTCAACCATAGCCTTTGTTATGGTTTTATTTTTTAACGCATTTAAAGGAAAAAACCCGCCTGCCGGACGGGCAGGGAACGAGTCAAAAAACCGAAAGGCTGTGTGATTTGGGTATATATATTTCATTTTTATATTGTAGGTAAAATTAAAAAAATAGACAGATAAAGAATAGTTTCTATGATTACCTTCAATATCTGTCTATAAACTAACTCAAATAATTTATTCTTTTACACAACAACCTTCCTTTCTTAAACTAATTCAAACCTTTTATTTGAATATTGTCAATTAAAACAACTTCACTATTAAAGTTTGTATCTACTTCAACTACTAACTGTACAGATGTGAAACCTGATAAGTCTAATGTTATTGGAGTCCACATTCCTAAACCGCTATAGATATCAAGATCATTTGGCATTCCTGCATTAGTTTCGTTTGCTTCTAAATCAATAATAGATAATACGGTACCACCATCAACAATTGCAGTAATTCTTACTCTATCTGGTGCAGAGGATGAAAACTCATAACTTGTATTTCTAATGAACATGTCCAAAGATAAAGTAACTTGAGTATAACCTGTTATATCTACTGAGTCAAATGTTACTTCTATTATTCCGTCTGTATCACCAAAACCAAAACCTTGGTTACCATCAGTAAATGCTGTTGGTAATCCTGATGAAGGAGATGGAGAACCAGTAGGGATTCCATCTAAAACCCCAATTGGTTCGTTGTCTAAGCCGTTTGGGCTGTTAAAAATTCGAGTAGCAACAAAGTTTGAGTCAAAACCTAACTCTCCACCAGTAGAAGTAAAATCTACAGGCGCATCTCCAACATTGTTATTTAATGGATGACTAAGTTCTTGAGTTTCTAAATCGGTATATCCTGTTCCTCCAGTTGGTTCTTCAAAACTTGTATAAGCAATAGTTACTGAAGGATCTTCACCTGTTCCTGTAACTGTGAAGTTTACTGAAGGTGCTCCTGTTGAGTTATGGACAATAGTTTCTGAAATAGTTCCAATAAATGTTGGAACAAATCGAACATAGATGTTGGTTGGATTTCCTTCTATTGCTGTATAATTTAGAGTAGCAGACGAAGAAAATGATATCGTATCTGTTGATACCTCAAAATTGGCTGGAACAGTAACGACTACATCTTCGCTCAAAGCATGACCTTCAACCGTATAACTTTGACGTGCAGATTGCTGACCTGGTGATGCACCCCCAAAATCGGTAAGTGATTCATCGATAATAATAGCTGGAATAGGAGCAATTATGGTTCCTGATACTGCTTGTGTTTTATCAGAAGCTCCTGTTGCAGAATGTACTATACTACCACTTGACACACCTAATGTAGCTGAACTAGATGGAGACATTCTCACATAAATAGTAGTTTCACCATCTGTAAAAGCCGAAGCTGCTAATGATAGTGATGAAGAAAAAGCGGTGTTATCTGCAGATACTTCATAATTATCAGGCGCAGTAACTACTAAGTTATCCGTTAAGGACACCACAGAAACAGTATAACTTTGTGATGCAGACGGGAATCCTTGTTCTACATCTCCAAAACCTGTTAAATCATCAGTAATTAAAATAATTGGCTCATCAGTAATGTGCAGCGTGAAATCTTGTTGTGTTCCAACAAAGACACCTCCTGTTGCCGACAAAAGTCTGAATGCAATACTTTTAATATCGTCTTCTCCAATTACATTTGCCGGAAAGACAGTAAAAGATAATTCGGTTGCACCAGCTGGCACATTCAATGTGAATTTTCCTGATGAAGCGTCCGGGTCAGTTGTAAAATCAGTTCCATAAACCAATCCGTTTAATGGTAATACTTCTATATCTATCGTTCCTGCTTCAATAGTTTTGGCTAAGAAAGCAATACTTATTTCAACTCCTTCAGAATTGTTCTCTTGTACAGCTCCTTCATCAATTGCAAAGTTTAGCGCAACTCCACGTTCTTCCAGAGTACTAAATTCATTTTTGCTATCACAACCCAATACAAGGAGTAAAGATAGTATGCCAATAATTGAGTTGATATATTTTACTATTAATTTCATGTGTTTATATATTTATTGTTTTTTTTGTTCCCGAGGCTTCGGGACTGTTCACTATTAATCATTTTATTAAGTGAGTCCCGAGTACTCGGGATTAGCATGCTCGTTTCATTGGTATATTTAAATTATGTTTTTTATAGACCTAAAAATTTAATATTATCTATTAGAATTAACTCTGTATTTACATTTACATCTACTTCAATAACCAATTGAGCAGTTGTAAAGCCTGTTAAATCCACTCTTTGTTCAGCCCAAACACCTTGAAAAGGGTAATCATCCATTTCTTTATCAGGGTTATCTGCTTCTAAGTCCAGTATATCTAATACTACTCCTCCATCCACAATTGCATAAATTTTAACTTTATCTGGTGCTTGGCTTGAAGTCTCGTAACTAGTAGCAGTTATAAACACATCTAACGAAACAAAAGATTCTGTAAAACTAGAAACATCAACAGTGTCAAATGTTACTTTTATGATCCCATCATTATCAGCAAAACCATAGCCTTGATCTCCATCGGTAAATGGAAGGCTAGGAGACGGATTTAATACTCCTATTGGTTCATTAACTAATCCATTTGGCGTATTAAATACTCTAGTACTAATAAATATAGCGTCGAAACCAATTTCGCCACCAGTAGAAACATAATCTACAGGCGATTCGCCCGGGTTATTTGTTAAATCGTGATCTATATCTTGGGTAACTGCATCATTATATCCTGTTCCACCAACAGGTTCTTCAAAACTTGTGCCTTTAATTAAGGTAAAATCATCTTCTTTTATAGTAAGGGTGTATGTATTGCCAGAACCTGTGTTTGGAAGTCCAACATTAAAATTACCTGCAGATTCTAAAGTGTAAACCAGTGTTTTATCACCCTCAACCAAATCGTCATTTATCAATGATGCAAGTTCAAGATCTACAAAATGCTCTCCAGCTAAAATAACTGCATTACCAAACCCGGCAGGTAAGGTGTAATCAACACCATCAACTGCTCCGTCAGGTGATGAAACAGAATAAGTAATGGGTACATCAGTATTTTGAGTACCTGCAGAAAGAGAAACTTTTGCAGTAATTATTCCTACAGTATTTTCGACAGCACTTACATTTACATCAGCAAAAGATACCCAATACAAAGAACTGTCTAACTCTTTTGATTCTATATCATCATTTTCACAAGATGTTGTAAATAGTAAAAAGCAAATTGCTAAAAATGATATTATATTATTATTTTTCATAATAGTCTATTCTTTAAATTTTAATATCCTGTATTTTGAATCATATTAGGGTTTACATCTATTTCTTGTTGCGGAATTGGATATGCATATAAATTATCCCCATAAGGAACAGTACAATTATTTAGAAGTGAACAGTCATTTCTAACGATGTCTAACTGTAGCCTTTTTATATCAAAAAAACGATGACCTTCAAATGCTAATTCTCTTCTTCTCTCATCTAGAATATCATTCATTAACTGCAACCCTGATGATGTTATTTCCGGTGCATTGGCTCTTTCAGTTATCTCATTGATTGCATCTCTTGCTTCAGTAAATTGGTCTAAACCGGTATGTGACTCTGCTTTGACCAAATACATTTCAGTTAACCTAACAACAGGGAGTGTAAAGTTTAGTAATGCTCCATCATTATCAGGATATTTATTTACGAAATTTTGACCTCCTATATCTATAATCCAATTCTTTCTAACATCATTTGCTGTGTACATATTTACGATATCAAGATTAGGCCCTCCTTCACCTCGACCAGTTGGTTGAGGTTTAAACAAACCTGATAAACTTGATATTCCTGCCCACAGACCATCTAAGTTGTCAAATTCAAGTTCAAAAATAGATTCTGAACTTGGTGTTCTGCTTGACCAAGAACCTATCTGTGATAAATCCAATACACCACCATCAAAAACCTTATACGGTGCTAATATAAATCCTCCATTGTCAATTACATCATTAGCATCTATCAATGCGTTAGCGTGGTCTCCCATATATAAATATACGCGGGCTCTTAATGCTTTTGCTGCCCAAGCTGATCCAAAATTAGGGGCATCTGCTGATGCTCTACTATTTCCATTACTCATTAAGTTAATTGCATCATCTAGATCAACTAAAATAGATTGGTAATTTTCTGCAACAGTATTTCTTGGGGGCTCTAATGTAATATCAGTAATAGTTACATAAGGTATCCCTAAATGACTAGCATCTGTAGTAAATTTATAATCTTGCGCATACAATTTTGAAAGATCATGATGCGTTAAAGCTCTAATAAACAAAGCTTCACCTTTAATTCTATTCTTCTCAGCCTCAGAGCCATCAACAGCATCAACATTATTAATAACATTGTTAGCACGAGCAATGACATCATACATTTGTGCCCAAGTAGAAGAAACAGCATTATCTGTTGAAATATAAGTCATTTGATAAAATGGTTCAAATTTTAAAAATGAACCTGCACCACCGGGAACGATAGAATTATCAGAAGTCATGTGTGCAAATCCAGGTAAGTTTCTACCATAATAGCTTCTACTTTGCATACCGGCATAAGAACCCGTTAAGGCTATATCTAAACCGGTAATACTATTTAGAGCATCTTCCACCGCAAGTTCATCGTGCGGTTTCAAATCTAACTCACCTTCACATCCCGAAATCAATAACGAAGTTATCGATATCAATACTAAAAATATTTTATTAACTTTTTTCATGTGTTTATATTTATAATTTTTCAAAGATTCCCGAGACTTCGGGACTGTTCGCTATTAATCATTCCCTCGAGTGATAAGCTTTTCAGTATGCTCGTTTCATTTTATATCGCGTTTTTAATTTCTTTAAAATCCTAAATTTATACCTAAAGTAAAGGTTCTGGGAATCGGGTATTCACCTCTAGCACTTGAATTAGAGCCAACTTCAGGGTCTAGTTCCTTATATCTAGACCACGTTTTAACATTTTGACCTTGCACATATATCTTAAAATTGTTAATTCCGATTTTTTCTGTAATATCATTTGGAAGATTATAGGCCAAGGTTACATTTCTTAACTTGATAAATGATCCATCTTCTAAAAATCTTGTTGAGGGTTCCCCTCCGGTACCATTACCTGCAATATATCTTGGAACATCTGTTATGTCTCCCGGTTGCTGCCACCTGTCTAAAGCTTCAGCGGATTGATTTCTTGGGAATCTTGAACCGTCACTTACGTAAGCTCTGGCTGAGTGCCTGAATATTTCATTCCCATAATTAAAGAAGAACATGGTTGATAATGTGAAATTTTTGTAGGTAAAATCATTGGATAAACTGCCAAAAAAGTCAGGATTAGGGTTGCCCACAATTACTCTATCGGCATCACCGAAATTAGTTACTATATTATTGTCTGCATCATACCAAAGTGGTGCACCATTAGCAGGATCTACTCCAGCCCATCTCGGCATATACCAAGAATAAATAGCTTCTCCTTCTTTTATGATCGTATTTGCCCTAAATGCGGTACTCCCTAAAGGTCCAATTATTTCTATATCATCGGGTAAATCTGTAACAACATTTTCATTAAATGAGATATTAAAATTGGTATTCCATTTAAAATTATCGGTTTCAATATTTTTTGTGCTTAATGAAAATTCCCAGCCTGTGTTTTCCATTGCTCCTATATTTGATGGAACAGTATTGAAACCGGAAGTTAAACTGATAGGAAGATTAAGTAACATATCTGATACTTCTCTTTTATAATATTCTGCTGTTATTTGAATTCGATTATCAAACAATGCCAGATCTAAAGCAATATCAAACTGTTTATTTCTTTCCCACCCTAAATCAGGGTTTCCTATTTCAGAAGGAAAGCTTCCTGTATATGTACCTCCATTGGTATTATAGGTAGCTCCGTTAAAGCCGTATAGTCTTCTCCAATCATATTCTCCAAATTTTTGATTGCCTGATGTACCATAACTACCTCTCAATTTAAGGTTGCTTATGAATTTACTATCACTTAACCACTTGGCATTTGAAATAATATAGCCTCCTCCAACTGACCAAAATGTTCCGAATCGAGTATCGGTTCCAAAACGCGATTCACCATCTCTTCGTATACTTCCGTCTAAGAATAATGTGCTTTTATAGCTATAATTCAATCTTCCGAATAAACCCCAGATGGCTGATTCAACAATATCTCCAGATGCTTCTAATATTTCCGGACCTGCATTCACAGCATTAAGGTCATCACTTGCAAAGCCAGT
This sequence comes from Flavobacteriaceae bacterium, assembly GCA_021648445.1. Classification (GTDB taxonomy): domain Bacteria; phylum Bacteroidota; class Bacteroidia; order Flavobacteriales; family Flavobacteriaceae; genus Aureibaculum. The sequence continues at coordinate 3,307 of JAKISU010000085.1, read as the reverse complement.
AACACGAATGCCAATAAATTCTTCTTTATGTTTTTGAAATTCATTACCTGCAAGCAATGTAAAATCATGATCTTCGCCAACAGTAATATCATAAGTTAGTGTATTGGTCACAACATAATCAAAATTATTGGTTGAAAAGTCTCTTAACTCTGCCGGGGTTGGTGTACCGGTTGTAGCTATAGCATTAAAATATAATTGTGAAAATCGTTCTCTTTCACGAATGTCAATATAGTCTATACCGAAACTATTATTGAATTTTAGGTTAGGTAGTATTTTATAATTGGCATACAGATTTGTAATGACTCTATTTGTTCTAGTTTCATTAAAATTCAGGTTTGCATACGCAATAGGGTGATTTCCACTTGAGACTCCACTTGGGATATCAAAATTATATCCGGTACCAAAATCTTCGCCATTAGCAATTTGTTCATCAGTAGCATATATTCTCATAGTTGGAGGCATAAAAAGCCCTCCGTATAGAGGTTCAGATGTATTCGACTGTCCAAATCTACTATGCTGAATATTTCTTGTTAAACTCATTTTAACGCCTAAATCTAATTTTTTAGTAGCAGCATAATCAACATTGAATTTTGCAGATATTCTTTCAAAATCAGTGGTAATGGCTATCCCATCTTGATTCAAATAGCCTAAAGAAGCATAAAAATTAAGCTTTTCACCACCTCCGGAAACAGAGAAATCTATTTTATTGGTTTTTGCTGTTCTTAAAACTTCATCTAACCAATCAATATCTGTAGCTGTTGAACTTAAAGGAAAATAATCTGAAGTCCCTGGAATGTCAGGATTACGCCCGGCATTTATAACACCTTCTCTCATCAATTCAACATATTCGCTAGCATTTAAGACTCTAAAACCGCTAAAATTTTCCCAATCAGAAAAACCGGTTTGAGTGTTTAAAGTGAATCTTGCTTTGCCAGGTTTTCCTTTTTTAGTGGTTATTATAACCACCCCATTGGCTCCTCTAGAACCATAAATAGAAGCTGAAGCAGCATCTTTTAAAATAGAAATAGATTCGATATCATTAGGGTTAATTGTTGATAGCGGATTATATGTTTGGGTAGTTCTATCTAAATTCCCAGTATTTATAGGCACACCATCAATTACATATAAAGGACTTTCACCGGCTCCTATAGAACCTGTACCTCTAATTTTAATATCCATACCAGCTCCCGGTTGTCCGTTATCTGGAGAAACAGCTACACCGGCTGACACACCTTGTAATGCTTGATCAATACTAGTAGATAGCGTTTCATTAATCTCACTTGCACTTACTGTAGAGACTGCTCCGGTTAATTTCCTTCTACTACTTGTTCCATAAGCAATAACAATAACTTCATCTAAGGAATCTGTAGTAGGATCAAGAAGTATATTAAGCTGTGATTGGTTGTCTACCTGAACTTCTTTTGTAGTATATCCCAGATACGAGACTACTAAAATAGCATTTGACCCTGAAACTTTAATAGAAAAAATTCCATCAAAATCAGTAGTTACCCCGTTGGTTGTTCCTTTCTCGATAATATTGACACCGGGGAGCGGATTTCCAAGTTCATCTTTTATTATTCCGTTTACCTCTTGTTGTTGAATAGTTTTAACTTTTTTAACAGGAACAGTTTTTACCTTAGTGATCAGCACATTTTTCCCCTCAATAAGGTATCTGAATTTAGCTGTTTTTGATAAGTCTTCTAAAATATGACTAAATGACTGGGCATTATATACGGCTGTATATTTATTTTTGTTGTGGAGGATATATTCTCCGTAAGAAAAATTATAACCTGTTTCATTTTTTAATTCTGAAAAAATTTGAATAAGCTCAACATCGGTCAGATTAATGCTTACTTTTGTTTTATCTGTGGTTTTTTGACTAATAAAACCATAACTTATGTTAGTAACCAGTAAGATAGTTAGTAACAAAAAAAGTTTTAGTAAATAGTTTTTTAAATTCATAATTTATAGGTGTTGTTTTTTAATTACGATCAGCACTTAATTTGGGGATGGAGTCTGTTACAGCAGACTCTTCCTTTTTTTAGTTTTTTAGTTCTACTTCTATCATATTGTTTCGTTTTTGAGTTAATTCTACTTCGCTTATAAAATTTATTCCCTTTACAATTGAGACTAAACTATCATTTTTATCAATAGTAATTGACATTCGGTGTTGTTGAGCCTGAGTACTTGAAAAGTTAAAGTTTACCTGATATATAGATGTCAGAAAATCTGCCAATTCTTTCATTGAAACATTTTCAAGCACTGCAATATCCTTGAACCAACCAGTATATAAATTATAGCTTATATTTTTTGTTAGTAAGGATTTCGATTTTAAATGATATACAGCTTGCTGATTGGGTTTTATATTTACTGAACTTTCCGAGTCAAATACTTTTACTAACCCTGAAGCTACTGTTACCTTGGTTATAGAATCTATTTCTTCAATATTAAAAGAGGTTCCTAATACTTTCGTACTTAAATTTCCCGTTTTTACTATAAACGGTTTTTCAATATTCTTTACAACTTCAAAGAAAGCTTCACCATTAAGAGCTACATATCTATCTTTTTGGTTAAAGTCTTCTTTATATTTGATTTCACTTCCTTTATTGAGTATAATAACGCTCCCATCTTTGAGTTCAATTTTTTTCGTTTCATCTGAAGTATTGGTTACTATAATAAAATCTATATTATTATCTTGGTAGTATAAAAAAGTATATCCCATCCCCAACAAAATAATAATTGAAGCCGCTACCTTCATCCAATTTCTTCTTTCAGCACGAATCCTTCTTTTAATCTTCGTAAAGATCTCTTTTTTAATCTGCCTTTTTTTGAGATCACTTTCAAAGGCTATATCCTGATTTTTAGTTATAAAGTGTTCTTCAAACTTTTTTAAAAGCTTTTTCTCTTCAGTAGTTGCTTTCCCTGAAAGGAATTTTTCCAACAAAACATAAAATTCTTTTTCTGTCATTTCTCTATTATTATTATTATATACCTAGAAATGATAATCACACGTAAAAAAAAATAGAAAAACATAAACTTTAACATATTAATCTATAAATACTATAAAAGAAGTAGCGTTAAATTCAAAGTAGTTTAAGGGGACTTCTAAAATTTAACCATCTGTCAATCATATAATTATCTGTATATTTACCTTGTAAAAATCCAATTTAAACCAAATGCACAAAGCACAAGGAAAAAAAGGCTTATTTGATGAGGAGTTCACGAGAGAACGTTTATCGGTTATAGGCAATCCCTTAGAAGCGATTAGCAAAGCGATAGATTTTGAGTTGTTTCGGGAATTATTAGA
>JAKISU010000210.1 GCA_021648445.1 Flavobacteriaceae bacterium | reverse complement strand
TTTGCTTTTTTTGCAATAACAAAATACAACTTTTAAAACAGTTTTCCAATTTTAAATCACCTTAAAATATCAATAAAATCAATACTTAACAGTTTATTGAATGTGTTTTTCGGGGGATGGCTAAATAGTTTTAACTATTTTTGAGAATAATTAATAAATATGACTTATAATATAATAATAGCTGACGATCATAAAATGTTTTTAGACGGAGTACTAAGTATTTTGTCAACCAAAGATGAATATAACATATTATTGACTGCCAATACCGGTAAAAATGTTATAAAGTATGTAAGTATAAACCCTACTAAAAAAATTGATTTGATCATTACTGACATTAGTATGCCTGAAGTTGATGGAATAACATTAAATAATTCAGTAAAACAAACCAATCCAAATATAAAAGTATTGGTTGTAAGTATGCATATTGATACTGCGATGATAGACACGCTTATAAAGAATGATGTTGATGGTTATGTGTCAAAAAATGCTGAAAAAGAAGAATTACTAACTGCTATAGAAACTATTTTAAAAGGAGAAAAGTATTTTTCTAATATTATAAAAGAAGCCTATATGAAGAGTGTTTTTACAAAAGAGAAAGAAACATTGCAAGCACTTACTCAAAGGGAAAAAGATGTTTTAAAACTAATAGCCTTAGAACATACTACACAAGAAATAGCTGACCAACTTTTTTTAAGTAAACATACTATAGAAAGTTATCGTAAAAACCTTATCTCTAAACTTAATGTACGTAATCTTGCCGGTCTTACTAAATATGCTATAAAACTTGGTTTGGTAGATTAGTAAGGTTAAAACACAATAATACGTCTTTGCGAGCCTTTCGGCTGTTGCTCAAGACAGGTCAAAGCGTAGCAATCTGTCTGTATTTTCCTTTATCCCCTGTCTTCGACCAGTCTTCTATTTACTGTCTTTTTCCTTTTCTCTCTTCTCTTTTTTCTATTTTCCTCTAACCACCAGACTTCAGTCTTCGGTCTCCCAACTTCAAACACCCGGTTTTCAGGGATAACATTTTCACGGTTTAAGGTATATTTTACCTAAAGATAATGCTTCACTTTTGTACTGTCAATAATTCATAACAAATAAAAATATTGACAACTAAATAGTATAATAAATATTAACTCATCTTGTCAGTAAGACAAGCTTAAAAATTTACATTATGATTTACGGAATTTCACTCATCTTATTAAGTATTATAGCAGTACCATCGCTAATACTTTCGAAAAAACCAAACGCTAAAGAATTATTAGAAAAAGTAGCACCCTATCAAGGTTGGATAGGAGTTGTATTCTGCTTCTGGGGAATATGGGGTATTATTACTGCTTTTTTAAATATAGGTTGGCTAACATCAGCTCCAATATGGTGGAGTACTTTACTAGTGGGTAGTATAGTAGAAGCCGGATTAGGCTTTATGTTAGGTTACGGACTTATAAATAAAATGTTGTTATCAAACAATGAAGCAGCAAAAGAAAAAGCTGAGAAAATAAGAGCAAAAATAGCACCAAAACAAGGTAAATTGGGTGTGCTAGGCCTCATAGTAGGCGCATGGATGATTATTGCATCTTTTATGTTTACAGTTGCCTAAATAGCAATTAAGAGATTACTAAAAGTGTATATATTTTATTCTTTTAGAAGTTAGGGTTGGTTGATTAGAGTCTTTTATATATGCCTAAGTAATCTCTTTTAAACAATAATTATTTTAAATTAAACTATCATGAAAAAACTAATAACAATAATTGGAATCTGTATATTAATAATTACACTAAATGCTTGTAAAAAAACCGAGAAAGAAAACGATGAGTTATCATCAAATGAAAACACTGTAAAAGTTGAAAAAGATTGGGAAACACTTGATAAGTCAGAATATTCAATTGAATATCCAAAGAACTGGACTGTAGATGAATCAGGGACAGAGGGTACAGTATTTATGTTGACTTCTCCATCAGATTCTGATACAGATAAGGTTACACAGAGTGTGAATACAGTTATAGAAAATTTACCTAACGATAATATTGATTTAGATGCATATGTTAAAGCCGCTATAAATCAAGTAAAAACCGTTTATCCAAATATCTTAAAAAAGGAAAAAATGAAATCAGATACTGGTGATGATTTTTATAAAGTAGTATTTTCTGGTAAAAAGGAAGAGATGAACCAATATTATCATATTAAGAATAAAAAGGCTTATATACTCAAACCATTTAGCTTTTCGGGAGTCAAAAATTCCATCACCTAAATTATCGTATTAATTGATTAATAATCAGTTATTTATATGTTATTAGTTTGGTGTTTTGAATACTATTTAGTATCT
>JAKISU010000084.1 GCA_021648445.1 Flavobacteriaceae bacterium | reverse complement strand
TGTAAAATAGTGTATCTTTATTGCTCAAAATTGGGTGTTTTTTTTAGTGCTTAAATGTTTGATTTACACAATAAATTTAACACTTTACACCCAGTTTTTCCCATTTATAATGAATTATTCGGGTTAATGCTACCAGTAGCAATCAAAAGTTCCATAAAACAAAAACGATCACCCAGTATTATTCTAATGCCACTTGCATTTGCTAGTATTCTAGGGGGAATGATAACCATGATAGGTACGCCACCTAACATTATAATTTCTACTTTCCGTAAAACACAGCTTATCGATTTGAAAGCACGAGCACTGGAAGACCTCTCCTCTCCTGCAGCTCAGTATTTTGTGTCTCAAAATATAGATATTGAACAATTTAAACCCGAAGCATTTAGCATGTTAGATTTTTCCCCGGTAGGAGGGGCAATAGCATTGATGGGCGTATTATTTATTGCTTTGATTGGTTGGCGGTTAATACCTAAAACATCTCGTAAAAAATCTATAACCGAATCTCTTTTTTCTATTGATGAATATATAACCGAGATACGTATTCCTAAAGGGTGCAAATTTATTGGGTTACGGATAAGCGAAATAGAAAATTTTACAAAAGACAGGCTTACCATCTTTGGACAAATATCCAAAGATGAAACCATGCGCCTGCTCCACAATGAGCATATCATTAAGGAAGGAGATAGATTTCAAATCAAAGCAGACCCTGTAGACTTAAAGGTAATGATGGATGAATATGGGTTACGACTTACAAAAATAATGCGTCAACGCATAGACCGATTAAAAGACAAACATACTGATTTTAAAGAGGTTTTAATAACACCGGGTTCACTATTAGAAAATCAAAATCGAGATTTTTTTCATAAGCATAGCTCAAACACATTGATTCTTATGGCTGTTGCACGTCAGGGTCAACCAATACTCAAACGTCTTGGAAAGATGATTTTTAAAGTGGGAGATGTATTGTTATTGCAAGGTAATACTGATAATCTCAATGATAATATAAGTTCTCTCGATCTTATACCTTTGGCAAAAAGAAATGTCAAGGTTGGTGTATTTTCTAAAGTAGGCTTAGCATTATTAATTTTCGGCTCTGCCATTGCATTAAGTATGTTCGGTATTCTACCCGTCACATTGGCTTTTACAGGAGCTGTTTTGATGTATATTTTTACAGGTATCCTGCCCCTCCGTGAACTTTACCAACAAATAGATTGGCCAATCATCGTATTATTGGGTGCCATGATTCCTGTAAGCAATGCGCTTCAAACAACAGGCAGTACGGGATTAATAGCTGATTTTATGTTAAGCATGACCACTAATTTACCGTCTTGGTCAATTTTGGCTTTAATTATGATTATTACCATGACTCTTTCAGATGTAATCAATAATGCAGCAACAGCTCTTATCATGGCACCAATTGCAGTTGAAATTGCAATATCTATAGGGGTTAATATTGATCCATTCCTAATGAGTGTAGCCGTTGGGGCTTCATGTGCTTTTCTCACACCTATAGGTCATCAGTGCAATGCACTTATACTTGGACCTGGAGGATATCGATTTTCTGATTATTGGAGAATGGGTTTGCCATTGGAGCTTCTTATTGTTATAATAGGTACACCCTTGATATTGTATTTTTGGCCATTATAAAAAACCAATATAGATTTAATGATCTTGGCCTTTATAAGTACCATGGGGTGACCACTTTCCCCATAATAGGGTCTGGTCAAAACATATAAAAAATGTAAGTCTAAAACTGATTTTAATCTTCTGTAAAAATTGTCCTTAGGTACTCGATCGCTTAACTGAAAATTAGCAAATAATTTCTCTTGATATTCTTTCTTTCCTTGCATATAACAAGATAACAAATTTATACCATTTTTTAACCTGTTTTCTGTAACTTGTGCATCAGGCACAATGTGCAAAATCAATAATTATGGTCTGTGCAAAACACAAAGTTTCGGTATATTTACAACGGATTTTCCGATAGGAAAATCCTCACGTACTTTACCATTACCAACCGTTATAGACATAGAGCAAACAAAAACATAAAAAATGAACAAACCAAAAATAGCAGGAAGAAAACCAATTGCAATTGAATTAAAGAAAGGAGAAGAAAAATATTTCTGTACTTGTGGGAAATCAAAAGGGCAACCTTTTTGTGATGACTCACACAGAACAACTTCTTTTAAACCACTAGCATTTACGGCAGAAAAAACAGAAACTGCTTATTTATGTATGTGCAAGCAAAGTGAAAATTTACCTTATTGCGATGGTACACACGCTACATTAAAAGAAGATAATGATGATAACATAAAAACTTCAAATGCTAATGTTAGTATAGGTTCTACCATTGAAGAACCGACTTTGGCATATATCAAAGCATTGGCGAAAGATGGTTTATCAAAAACAGGACATCACGGAGAAATGGGTGCAATGGGTGTTCCAATTCCTGAATTACCACAATGGAAAGACATTCAATTGTTAGTGGCTCAAATGGCTACAAAACCTTTAATGGAAGATGTGTCGGTTGCTTCAGAATTGATAATTGGTCCCAATGCTAAAAAACCACTTAAATTGGATATTCCATTATTCGTTTCAGATATGAGTTTTGGTGCTTTATCTGAAGAAGCAAAAATTTCGTTAGCCAAAGGAGCCGAAATGGCAGGAACAGGAATTTGTTCAGGTGAAGGAGGAATGTTAGATGATGAACAACAAGCCAACGGTAAGTATTTTTATGAATATGCATCTGCAAAATTTGGTTTTGAATGGGAAAAATTAAAACGAGTACAAGCCTTTCATTTTAAAGGTGGTCAAGGAGCAAAAACAGGAACTGGAGGTCATTTGTCTGGAAATAAAGTAATTGGGAAAATAGCAGAAGTAAGAAATTTAGAAGAAGGCACTCCAGCAGTTTCTCCACCTACTTTTGATGACTTACATACAACAGAAAGTTTTAAAAACTTCGCCAATAAAGTACGAGATATTACAGGAGGAATTCCTATTGGCTTTAAATTATCTGCCAATCACATTGAAGAAGACATACAATTTGCATTGGATGCAAGTGCTGATTATATAATTTTGGATGGAAGAGGTGGCGGAACAGGTGCAGCACCTTTAATTTTTAGAAATAATATCTCTGTTCCCACAATTCCTGCATTAGCAAGAGCACGCCATTATCTAAATAAAATAAACAGAAAAGATATTACGCTTATTATTACTGGAGGAATAAGAGTGCCAGACGATTTTATTAAGGCTATGGCATTAGGAGCAGATGGAATTGCAGTATCTAATTCCGCCTTACAGTCTATTGGTTGTGTTGCTGCAAGAATGTGTAATACCAATAACTGTCCTGCTGGAATTGCTACTCAAAAACCTGAATTACGTGAATTATTGAATATAGACAAATCTGCCAACCAACTTTATAATTTCTTTACAGCCTCTACTGAATTAATGAAAGTTATGGCAAGAGCCTGTGGACATAACCATCTAAATAAATTTAATATTAATGACATAACAACTTGGAAAAAAGATATGGCTGAACTAACAGGAATTAAATTTGGCGGAATAGGATAACGGTTTATAAAAATTAACAAATAAGTTAAATTTGAGGTTTTTGCGCAGACTCTCGTTGACATTCATTAAAAAAGAACCCTGAATTTAATGGTAAATAAAATAATTTCAAATCCTAAAAAATTGTTTTTAATCGATAGTTTGGGAGCATTTATAACTGCTTTTTTATTAGGTGTAGTTTTAACAAGATTTGAAGTGGTTTTTGGAATGCCTAAAACTGTGCTTTATTATTTATCATTAATTGCCCTTATTTTTTCAATTTACTCAATTTGTTGTCATTTTCTACTAGAGAAAAATTGGAAACCTTATCTAAAAGGTATCATCATTGCTAATTTAACCTATTGTTTAATTACGACATGATGATTTATTTTTATCAGAAGTTAACTCTTACAGGCTTAATCTACTTTATAAGTGAAATTCTAATAATTATTGCTTTAATAATTCTTGAATTTAAAGCAATAATTATTAAGCGTATTATATGAGTTTAAGAAGCCATTAATTGGATTAAATGTAACTTGTTGAAAAAGAAATTAGTGAGTAAAACAAATGAATGACCCCGCAGCAAGCTGACGAGGTATCAAGCGGAAAAAATATTTTTAGATTAATAAAAACCTAAGGTTTTCAAACTTTCCACTTTTACCCCGAGGCAAGCCTCGAGGAATTCTTTAGAGTAAAATAAAGGCTAAAAATAAGATAATTGCAATTGTTAAACAAAAAGGCAATGAGCAACAAGATTATAAACCGACCCAAAGACCTGACAGGCATGAAAAAATAGGCAAAACCAAAAGCCTGTCCGCCTACGGAGGGAACATCACCACCAGCTAAGCAGGTGGTTTTTCAAGGTAAAATAAATTTTTATCATAATGAATTATAACGAAATCATATCCAAACTTTATGAATTAGCTGACCCTGAAAAGGTGACTTATAAAGAACAAAAATTCGGAATTATAGCAAACAATTCACTCGGCATCTATCATAAAGACCTTAAAGTATTAGCAAAAGAGATTGGTAAAGATAATATGCTTGCAGTTCAGTTGTTTGATAGCGGAATCTATGAAGCTCGAATTTTGTGTAGCAAAATTTTTAACCCGAAAGGTATTACAGAACTTTTGATGGAAAAATGGGTACAAACTTTTGAAAATTGGGAGATCTGTGATTCCTTTTGTATGGCAATATTTGCTAAGAGTAAATTTGCTCCGGCAAAGATATTAGAATGGACTTCACGAAAACCTGAGTTTGAAAAACGAGCAGGATTTGCAATCATAGCAGCATATTGTATGGCTGATAAAAAAGCAGAGAATGAAATCTTTGAACAATTTCTTCCTATAATCATCAAACAAGCTGATGATGGGAGACTGTATGTAAAGAAAGCAGTGAATTGGGCTTTACGAAATATTGGTAAGCGTAATATTGACTTGAATAAAAGCGCCATAAAAACTGCTAACGAAATACTCCTAAAAGAGAGTAAAGCTGCGAAATGGATTGCCAATGATGCCTTGCGTGAATTACAAAAAGAAAACGTGAGAACCTCTGATTATCCTAGAGCAACCTATAGAAAGCCTTAAAATTATAATATATTATTCCGAACTCGATTACCGGTAACATGAAAGGAATCTTAATCATAGTAGTATTTTGAGATTCTTCAGTCGTTCCTCCTTCTGAATGACAGCAGAATGTCATTCAGAGCGGAGCGAAGAATCTCTTTTTCCTTATCAGTTGTTTGAATTTTCATTGCTAATATGCAATTCATTCTCTATTTTTGAACAAAATTATTTTATGCAAGCTATTATAGACCGATTTATTAAATATATAAGGATTGATACACAGTCTGACCCAAATAATCCTGATTTTCCGAGTACAGAAAAGCAATGGAATTTAGCTAAAGTATTGGTTGAGGATTTAAAAGTAATCGGTATGCAAGACATCTCCTTAGACGATAATTGCTATATCATGGCAACTTTACCAAGCAATGTGAATCATCAAGTACCAACCATTGGTTTTATATCGCATAGATACCAGTCCTGATTATACAGGTACCAATGTGAATCCGCAAATTCATGAAAATTATGATGGCAAAGATATTGTCTTGAATGAAGCTGAGAACATTATACTTTCGCCTGATTATTTTGAAGACCTATTACTATATAAAGGACAAACATTGATAACTACTGACGGCACTACCCTATTAGGTGCAGATGATAAAGCAGGAATTACGGAGATCATAACAGCAATGGAATATCTAATTCAACATCCTGAAATAAAACATGGTAAAATTAAAATTGCTTTTACTCCGGATGAAGAAATCGGCAAAGGTGCTCATTTATTTGACGTAGAAAAATTTGGAGCTGAATGGGCTTATACCATGGATGGCAGCCAGATTGGTGAATTAGAATATGAAAATTTTAATGCTGCAGGTGCCAATATAACTATTAATGGAAAAATTGTACATCCGGGTTATGCTAAAGGAAAAATGATCAATTCTATGTTGATTGCTAATGAGTTTATAGCAGCTTTACCTAAGCATGAAATTCCACAAGAAACAGAAGGTTATGAAGGGTTTTATCATTTACACACCATGAAAGGCGAAGTTGAAAAAACTGAATTGCAATATATCATTCGCGATCATGATATGAAATTATTTGAACAGCGTAAAGCTGATTTCCAAAAAGCAGCAGATACTATCAATAAAAAATTAGGAAATAATGCAATAGTAGTCGAGATCAAAGATCAGTATTATAATATGAAGGAAAAAGTTGAGCCTGTAATGCATATTGTTGATATTGCAGAAGAAGCCATGAAAGAATTGGGCATCAAACCATTGATCAAAGCCATTCGTGGTGGTACTGATGGCTCTCAACTTTCTTACAAAGGACTGCCTTGCCCTAATATTTTTGCCGGCGGACATAATTTTCATGGTCGTTATGAATATGTTCCGGTAGAATCTATGCAAAAAGCTGTAGAAGTAATTGTAAAGATTGCTGAGAAAACAGCTTTAAAATATCAATAAAATCTATGTCAGTTTTGACATTGGAAGTTATGCTGTCACTTCGAGTGATCCGCCGGAGGCTTCGGGAGTATCGAGAAATTTTCAATTACCAATGCTTCTCGATACTATTTTTTTCCACTGCATTTCAAAAAATCACTCGAAGTGACAGCATAGTTACAAACGTCTGTTCGAGTGCCGACTGTAAGGAGGTGTATCGAGAACCTTTCAATTAGCAATGCTTTTCTCCATTGATTTGTAGAAAAATCATTAGAAGTAACAATATTGTTATTAATGTCGGTTTTAATAACCTCAAATTAGAAGTATTGTATAGAAGATATTTATAACAAATCTTATCATTTTGTGATAATTTTCTAAAAAGCTTTTAAGATCAATATCAGTTACCTATTTTTACCGCTTATAATTTTACCAAATGAACAGAAAACTATTACTATCACTAGTTAAAAAATATGAAAGTCCATTATATGTTTATGATGCTGATAAAATTGAAGCACAATACAAACGTATGACAAATGCATTTTCTAGTGTAAAAAATTTGAAGATTAATTATGCTGTTAAAGCATTGCCAAATATAAATGTATTAAAATTATTTAATTCTTTAAATGCAGGATTGGATACTGTCTCTGTACAAGAAGTTCAATTAGGATTAAAAGCAGGATTCAATCCTAAAGATATTATTTTTACACCAAATGGCGTGTCTCTTGAAGAAATAGAACAGGCAATGGAATTGGGAGTTCAAGTCAATATTGATAACCTTTCAATCTTAGAGCAATTCGGACAAAAATACCCAAAAGTACCTGTTTGTGTTCGGATGAATCCACATATTATGGCGGGCGGACATAGTAAAATATCTGTTGGTCATATTGATTCAAAATTCGGAATTTCTATTCATCAATTACCACATATTCATCGTGTTGTTGAAAATACAGGAATGCTAATTACAGGAATCCATATGCATACAGGTTCTGATATTTATGATGTAGACGCGTTTTTGCGTGCTACTGAAATTTTATTCAATGCAGGTGCAACACTAAAAAATTTAGAGTCAATTGATTTCGGTAGTGGATTTAAAGTGCCTTATAAAGAAGGAGATATTCAAACAGACATTGAAGAATTAGGCGAAAAATTATCTAAACGCTTTAATAAATTCTGTAAAGATGTTGGGAAAGATCTAACTTTAATGTTTGAGCCGGGGAAGTTTTTGGTAAGTGAAGCCGGGAAGTTTTTAGTAAACGTTAATGTTGTAAAACAAACAACTTCCACCGTATTTGCCAGTGTAGATAGTGGTATGAATCATTTGATAAGACCAATGTTCTATGATGCCTATCATCATATTGAAAACATATCAAACCCGTCAGGTAAAGAACGTTTTTATACAGTTGTAGGGTATATTTGTGAAACCGATACTTTTGGTGCTAATAGAAGAATTAGTGAAATAACTGAAGGAGATGTTTTATGCTTTAATAATGCTGGAGCCTATTGTTTTTCTATGTCTTCAAATTATAATTCGCGATATAGACCTGCAGAAGTACTCGTTAAAAACGGAAAAGATTACTTAATACGTCAACGAGAAACTATTGAAGATTTGTTACGAGGTCAAGAGTTGATTGAGTTTTAGTGCCTATTTTTTTATTATTCAGAACGAAACTTTAGCGAAGTGAAGAATCTCTAATTCGAGATTCCTCCCCGAGTACTCAGGTTCTCTTTCAGAAATTAATAACCATTTAATAAACTAATCACTAAATCTTTACTTAATGGTTTTCCATTCGCTCTTTCACGAATCTTATCAAAACCAACTCTAAAATCACAACCTTCTTTATAGGCACTACAGCCATAAGCCGATTTCCCTTTAATAACCGTACCTTTTTTACATTTAGGACACAATATGGTCTCATTTTTATTTGTCCTTTTTGTAGCTGAATCCTTTTCCTTTAACACTAGATTAAAAGAATCATCAAAAACAAGAATACCCTCTTTTTTACCATTTTCAGTTATAAATCCTTTTAAATTTACCGTAGAATCTTTTTGCAGTAATCGCATATATTGATTTTCTGAAATCTTTTTTTCTTTAAATACAAAAGGTAATTTAAAATTGCAGTTTTCTTTATAATGACTGCAGCCATAGGCTGTTTTACCTTTTAAGAGTTGTCCTTTTTTACATTTCGGACAGGTTTGTGCTATAATTCCTTTTTTTATTGTCTTTTTTACAGGTTTAGAAGTATTTTTCATGGTTGAATGAGAAATTTTAGTTCCTGATTTTTCACTTCTTACTTCATATACCAATTTATCTATCATACGTTTCATATCATTTATAAATGTACCTGCATTATAGATGCCTTTTTCAATTTCTTTGAGTTTCTTTTCCCATTGCCCTGTCAACTCAGCAGATTTTAAAAGTTTATTTTGGATAGTATCAATCAATTGAATTCCTGTAGGCGTCGGAATCAATAATTTCTTTTTCCGTTCAACATATTTGCGTTTAAATAAAGTTTCAATAATGCTTGCACGTGTTGAAGGTCTACCAATACCATTTTCTTTCATCAGTTCGCGCATTTCATCATCATCAACTTGTTTACCAGCTGTTTCCATTGCTCTTAATAATGATGCTTCTGTGTAATAGCGTGGTGGTTTTGTTTCTTTTTCTAAAAAGGAAGGTTTATGTGATCCGGTTTCTCCCTTAATAAAGTTTGGCAAAGTCTCAGGTACTAATACTTCATCTTTAACATCATTTGTCATACTGGGCGATCCCGAAGTGTCGGGAGAAGTATCGAATACTATTCGCCATCCCTTTTTTAAAATTTCTTTTCCTGTTGTTTTGAAAACAATCTTAGCTACTTCTCCTGTAACAGAAGTTCTTGAAATATCACAATCATCATAAAAAACTGCAATAAATCGTTTAGTGATAATATCATAAATATGTTGCTGATTGTATTGTAAATTAGTCTGAACTCCTGTCGGAATTATCGCATGGTGATCGGTAATTTTTTTATCATTAAAAACTCTTGAGGACTTCTTTATCTTCTTTCCTAAAATCACCTGAGTTAAATCACTATACTTAGTCAATTTTTTAAGAATTCCAGCTACTTTAGGATATACATCATTGGGTAAAAATGTAGTATCAACTCTAGGGTAGGTTACCATTTTTTGTTCATAGAGTTTTTGAACCATTTTTAGGGTTTCATCAGCTGTAAAACCAAATTTAGTATTACAATACACTTGTAACCCTGTTAAATCAAATAATTTTGGAGCGTATTCTTTGCCCTTCTTTTTGGTTACTTCTGTAATTTTAAAATCACTTCCCTTTACCTTATTAGCTAAGAGTTCTCCGTCTTCCTTTTTTAGGAATCGACCGTCTTCATAACTAAATAATGTATTCCTATAAGTAGTCTGCAATTCCCAATAGGCTTGTGGTTTAAAATTTTGAATTTCTTTAAAACGATTTACAAGCATTGCTAGTGTAGGCGTTTGCACCCTTCCAACAGATAAGACTTGTTTATAACCACCATATTTAACTGTATATAAACGCGTTGCGTTTAATCCTAATAACCAGTCACAAATAGCACGAGAAAATCCTGCATAATATAAATTATCATAATTGGTAGCAGGTTTTAAATTGTTAAAACCATCCTTTATAGCTTCAGTAGTTAAGGAAGAAATCCATAAACGTTGTACTTTGCCCTTATAATTTGCTTGATTGATTACCCAACGTTGAATCAATTCTCCTTCTTGTCCAGCATCACCACAATTAATCACCACATCTGCTTTATCAAGCAAACCTTTAATAATGTTAAATTGTTTTTGAATACCTTGATTTGAAGTTACTTTAGTTTCAAATCTTTCGGGTAGCATGGGTAGATTATTTAAATCCCAACTTTTCCAATAAGGTTTATAATCTTTAGGTTCAAAAAGTGTGCAAAGGTGACCAAAAGTATAAGTTACAGCATAGCCGTTACCTTCAAAAAAGCCATCACGCTTTGTTTGTGCTCCTAAAACAGTAGCAATTTCTCTAGCCACACTAGGCTTTTCGGCTATACAGACTTTCATTAATTATGAGTTGCCATTATTAAACTGAATGCGACAAAAGTTAATCTAGTTTGGGCAATTGAAAACTATCTAACACACTTGGTAGTTGCATCATTTTTTCTATATCTTCTGATTTTCTAGGCGCTCTAGCGGATAAATTTATAGGACCTGCATCCGTAATTAGAATATCATCTTCAATTCGAACAGCAATTCCCCACCATTTTTTATCACATGGGCTTCCTTCAGGAATATAAATTCCCGGTTCAACAGTAATAACGGTATTGGCTTGAAATGGACCATAAGAACCTGCATCATGTACATCTAAACCTAAATAATGTGATGACCCATGTGGATAATAATTATGTTGTTGTTGAATAGAATCAAGTATATTCAACGTTACTAACCCTCTATTGATAACCTCTCGTGTTGCTGCGTTTGGTGCATTAAAAGAGTTACCAACTTTAGCTTCAGCTATACCGGCTTCTTGTGCTTCATATACTAAATCGTAAATAGCTTTTTGTTCAGGAGAAAATTTTCCATTCGCAGGAATGGTACGCGTTACATCTGCTGTATAGCCATGATACTCAGCGCCAAGATCCATTAAGACCAATTCATTACCAAGCTTTGTTTTGTTGTTTTTAATATAGTGTAATACACATCCGTTATTACCGGCACCAACTATTGAAGGGTAACCTTCATATTCAGCTCCATACTTTTTATAGACAAACTCATGAATACCTTGTACTTCGGTTTCAGACATATTAACGTGCATAGCCTTCATTATTTCAATTTGTCCAATAGCAGAAATATCAATAGCTTTTTTTAATAATTTCATTTCTTCGGGTAATTTTATTTCACGTAAGCCTCCCATCAACCCATTCAGACTATATATATCAACATTAGTCTTAGGTTTTGCCTCTAATTGTAAACTTATTTTTTGTTTAAACTCTTTTCGTAACTCATCAGTTGCCGCATTTTGATAACCTTTTAATAATTCATCCTTTTTTAATTCAGGGTAATACTGAAGATAACTTTCCATTCTTTCAACAACATTGGCACTATTATCAATTTCAGTTGATTTTATAAGCTGATAAAATCTATCTTTTGTGGGATTTGGAAGTAAACTTCTATCAAAAGAAATTTTTTCTTTAAATTGTTTAGTTAGATCATATATGTCTGCATTATTACGTTTTGAGTTTCTATAATCATCTTTAAAATCTATAATTAATACCTTTTCAAACTTTTTAAAATCTATACTTAAATCTTTAAAGTCTTCACCATTATAAACAGTATTAAAACCTAGTTTTTCTTTAACTCCTTCAATACCTAAACGTCTTCCTGTCCATTGTTCAGCTTGTGGGTTCTTTTTTTGAATATAAATTATTTCATTATCATCATCTTTATTTTCAGAAAAAATCAATAAGACTGCATGTGGTTCTTTATAACCCGTTAAATAATAAAAATTTGGGTCTTGGTGGTATATATATTCAACATCATTGGCTCTATTGCGAACAGGATTTGCAAAAAATACCGCTACACTATTCTCTGGTAATGCTTTCCGTAATGCATCTCTTCTATTTTTATGAAACTCTTTTGATAGAAAATCTTGAGGAGTATTGTCTTGGCTGTAACTAAATTGTAAGCATACAATAATTAGAGTATAAGTAAGAATTTGTTTAAACATTTTCAGGTTATTAAAAGTCAAAACCAAAAGTACAATTATATTTATTGTGATATACACTCCTAATTATTAAATATTTGTGAATATTTTAGACTGTAAATAGCTATTTTCATAAAAAGATGATCAATACCTTGTTATTAAAATTAGAACTATTACATTTGAACTGTGCAAATAGACAAAAACATAACTATCACTTCTTCTATACGCTCAATTTTTATTGAGATGGTTATGACTATTGGCACAACTATGATTACCCTTAGGGGTTAATTGTACACATATCATTCTTCAGGTCATCGCTATTTTTTAATAGAAAACAACATATTTATATCATTACAATTTATTTAAAATGAAAGTTTTAAAATTCGGAGGAACTTCAGTCGGTTCTTCACAAAACATCCTTAAAATTATAGATATCATCAAGTCTGATGTAGAAAGTGAGACACAGATCATTGTAGTTTCTGCCTTTTCTAGAGTGACTAATTTATTATTGGAAGCTGCTCAACTAGCATCGATTAAAAAATCGTCTTATATGTCTGTTTTAAAAGACATTAAATCTATTCACTTAAATATAATATCTAAATTATTTAATAAAGAAACTCAACAAGAATTAAGTAATCATGTTGTAACTAAACTGGAAGAACTGAAGTTGGTATTAGATAGTATTTCTTTAATCAATGACTTATCTGCAAAAAGCGAAGCAAGTATTGTTAGCTACGGAGAATTATTATCGTCATATATTATCACTCATGCATTAAAATCACATAATATTGATGCCATTCGTAAGGATACTCGTGGGCTCATCAATACTAATGCGTCTTATACAAATGCGTCAGTAAATTTTGATGTTACCAACAAAAAAATAACATCTTATTTTAGTAATAATAAAACGAGCGTTGTAGTTGTACCGGGATTTATCGCTTCTACAGATAATGGTGAAACTACTGTACTTGGGAGAGGTGGTTCTGATTTTACAGCAGCAATAATTGCTGCGGCAGTTGACGCCTCTGTTCTAGAAATCTGGACAGATGTCAGTGGTATGTTTACTGCAAATCCTAAATTGGTTTCTCAAGCAATGCCTATTGAAAGAATTTCTTATGAAGAAGCCATGGAATTATCTCATTTTGGGGCTAAAGTTATTTATCCTCCAACGATACATCCTGTACTTCAAAAAGAAATACCAATACTCATCAAAAACACATTGGCTCCTGATGAAAAAGGGACATTAATTACTAAAAAAAGTAATGGAAAATCACTTCCTGTAAAAGGAATAAGTCATATAGAGAATGTAACCTTAATTACTTTAGAAGGTTCTGGTATGGTAGGCGTCCCCGGATTTTCGAAACGATTATTCGAAACGCTGTCTACTGAGAAAACCAATGTAAAATTGATCACTCAAGCCTCTTCTGAACATTCTATATGTATTGGTATTGATGATAGTAATGCTGATAAAGCAAAAACAGCAATTGACACTACTTTTGAATTTGAGATTCT
>JAKISU010000083.1 GCA_021648445.1 Flavobacteriaceae bacterium | reverse complement strand
TTTTAAGAATATTAGTGAAAAATGCAGGTGCTTTTTTAACTCTACTTTATCTAAAAATAAAAATTGTTATCAAACTGCTTGAAAAATGAATTTTAACTTCTTGTAAAATCAGCAAGCCCTACTTAGACCCTTCATCATTTGGGCTGATTTTTCCATAGAAGTATCATAACCCTCTTCTAATTCTTTTAAAATTTTCAAAACTTTATCTCCAGCAATTAATTTAATAGTATTTGTTTCTTGTTTCAGCTTAAGTAAACTTTTATTAGATTCAAACATAATCTTATTTACAGAATTAGAAAAATCAGATGTTGCTTTTAATTCCTTTTTCTTACTTCCATTTGCAGCTAAAAAATTCTTGTTAAATTTATTTAGAGTGGGCATGAATTCTATTTGCGCCTTCTGAATTCCTTCAGTGTTAAATTCATCTAACAAATTGAAATATTTAAAATATTGTGTCCTTTTATCTTCATATTTATACTTTCTTTTTGATATGTCAAGTTGATATTTAGAAGATACTTTTTCTCTTTCATTAGTCATTTTTTCTAAATCTTCTATTAAAGCTCGATTCTTACCTTTTTCTTTAAAATATGAAGTTAAATACCCCATTAAAAATCCAATTAAAAGGCTAATCAGTATTAAAAATATTTCCGAATACATAATTTAGTAAGTTTATTTATTATACAATCTCCATTTTCTTTAACAAGAAAGAAGCATTCATGTTTTTACAAACACCTTCTTTTAACTTATAATCGAAGTGCAATTCATCATTGATAATCTCTGCATCAAAATAATAGTTTTCAATTTCTGAGAGTTCTTTTTCGATTTCGCATAAACTTAAATCGTGGGTAGCGATGATTCCTGTGGAGTTTGAAGCAACCAATTTTTGAACGAATTTTTTTGAACCAATTGCTTTATCTGTACTGTTTGTTCCTTTTAAAATCTCATCTAAAATGATAAAGTAATTCTCTGACTTTATTTCTTCAACAATAAATTTTAATCGTTTTAATTCTGAAAAGAAATATGATTCGTCATCTGCTAAAGAATCAGAAGTTCGCATACTGGTTATCAATTTTATAGGGTTATACTGAAACGATTCAGCACAAACCGGCAAACCTATATTTGCCATGACTATAGCTAATGAAACGGTGCGTAAAAAAGTACTCTTACCAGCCATATTAGCTCCGGTAATGATAAAAAATTGTTGGCTTTCTATCGTATAATTATTATCAATACGTTGTGATTCTTTCAATAAAGGATGTCCTAAATTCTGAGCTTTAATTACTTGTTTCTCTTTATTAATTTCAGGAAAAACGTAATTAGGATGATTAAAAGCGATATTGGCTAATGAATTTTGTGCATCAAAAAAAGCAATGACCTTAAACCAGTTTTCAATGTTGTTATTATACTTGTTGATCCATTGTTCAATTTTATACGCTTGCTGTAAATCCCAAAGTAAAAAGGCATTACCTACAACTGCCATAATCATATTATTACGCTGATCTAAAGCATCTAAGGTTTTTGAGAATTTAGCAAATATCAACGACGCTTTTTGAGATTCAGTTTGAATATCTTGTTGTTTTTCCTTTAAAATTTGAGATGTAAATGTAGTTGTCTCAATTTCATTTAACAGTTTATGATACTGCTTAAAAGTATCTTTAGCTTTTGTTGCATCTTTATATAGTTGATTTACTTTTTTAAGGTAAATTCCTGAAATTCCTAATCCGATAAAAAACCAAACAATTACAAATTGTCCGCTTATTATTTTAGTACTTGCTAATACAATTAATAATAGTGAAACTACAGAAAACACCATTGGTAACAAAGATAAAATCTGAGGGAAAACAGCCTTGTAATTATGTATCCAATCTATTATAACTTTAGCAGGATGTTGTACTTTTACCAAACTTGCAATTGCCGAAAAATGTTGTCGCCATTTTGGAATTTGGGCTAATTCTTTAATTGCTTCTTGTTTGTTTTTAATACTTGATATTTCGTTTGCGATTAAATTTTTAGCAAGTTCATTTTTCCCTTCATTCGTTATTGTTCTATTGATATATTGAAAGAAAGAGCCTCTGCCAAATAAGTCAATATCATAACTATAAAAATGTGTTGAATCTATAAATTCATTGCCTTCATCTAGTGAAAAATAATCTCTATTCAACACCTTAATTTCTGTGGCATTAATTTCTATCAGCTTCTTTTTGAGATCTCTTTTATATTGCATATCTGTATGCTTAGAAACTAAATATAGAAACAAGATAATTCCTGTGATAATTATGGGTAACACAATATTTGTATTTCTAAAAAAGAAATAGATACTAAAAGTTGTTGCTAAAAAAACACCTAATCGCAATAGACTAGATGTTGCCAACTTCTTTTTTATCAAAGTCAGCTCCTGTTCAAAGCGGTCTTTTTCTGCGGTATAAAATTGTAGCGGTTTTTGCATTTAATAATTTGGGCTAAGTTCTAATTATAACAGCATTTCGTTTACATAATTTCGACGAAGTTCTAAACCAAACAATAATTGATACTTGTTGGATATTCTGTTTTATATTAAAATGTTCCTGCAAGGTTTTTAAAACCTTGTAGGTCAGATAAACGATACCTACAAGGTCTCTAAGACCTTGCAGGAATAACTTCTTTATTATTTTTAGAGTCATATCACTATTTTATTTAATACTGTAGTAACTAGAACTTAGCTATAATTTGTAATTCCGTCTTTAAGACTTAAAATAGTAAGGTCAGGGTATTTTTCTTTTAATTTAACTGTTGTTGTATAACTTGAAATTCCTTTGTTACAGACAATGACAAAATTTTTGTGCTTGTCTATATTTCGACTGCGCTCAATATGACAAGTTATATCATCAAATTTTGAAAAAGGGATTTTTGCATCTACTTCAAATGGCAAAGGAGTATCTATTTTTTCAATAACAGAGATAGTTCGAAAGCTTCTCGACTCCGCTCGAAGTGACAATTGGGTTTTAAATTTTTCCATAGAAATAAGCAATGCTTCATCCTGAACAAGGCAATTGACATCAACATAATTTTCTGTTTTAAAGATATCAGAGATTCTTCGCTTTCGCTCTGAATGACAAGCATCATCTGATTTTAGCTTCATTTTAAATTGTGAATTTTCTAAACTATTATAAATCAATAATTGATTCACTAAAGGGTTGCCAATACTTGCAACCAACTTCAATACTTCATTTGCTTGCATCAGACCAATGACTCCAACAATTGTATTCAGTGTGCCTACTTCAGAACAATTGGGAATCGCTTCTTTTGAAATTTCAGGAAAAGCATCTCGTAAGTTAGTGCTAAAACTTCCATCAGGTAATTTCACATTAAAACTAGCTACATAACCATCAAATTTATAAAGTGAACCATAGATCAAAGTTTTATCTTTCAATATGCAAACATCATTCAATAGATATTTTATAGGTAAGCTATCCGTACAGTCTAAAATGAAATCGTAATTATCAATCTCATCAAAAACAGTGCTTTTTGAAATTGCAGTAGTACTAAAACTAACCTTTACAAAAGGTGTAACTTCTTTAATATGATCTGCCAAGACTTCCGCTTTGGGTTTACCAATATCATCTGTTTTATAAAAAACTTGTCTGTGCAAATTTGAAGCATCAATCACATCATAATCTACTAAGTGAATTTTGCCTATACCACTTGCTGCTAAATAGACTGCTGCTACACTACCTAAACCTCCGCAACCGACAATAACTATCTTAGCCTGCAATAATTTTTGCTGACCAACTTCGCCAACTTCAGCAAGTGTAGTTTGACGTTTATAGAGTTGTGTAGCTGTTACATTTTTCATTTAATCACACTTGACAGTAAATAACGATTTTTTGTTAATTTTTATAGCTTGTTTTAATACATTTTGCTTAACCATCCTTTTATAAGGAAGCAGTTCACTATTCTGTGGTTTACTATAATCAAAATCAAACGAATCTTTGTTTTTTTCAAGGTTAGGATTGAAATACAAATCGTTTACCTTATCATATTCATAATATTCTATTTTAAACCCTAAACCTGAATCTATAGGGAAATGTTCTTTGTTGTAGTACATTTTATCACCTATACTTTTTTGGTTAGCTAGTTTTTTAAAAAAAACACTTTCTTCCTCATTCAGCTCACTAAGGTCTTTTTTTATTGAAATTTTATCGTTATTAAATAAAAGTCCTCCATTTTTATAAATTGCATTGAATGGTTCTTTTTCAAAATCTTTAGGATTAGAAACAGCTACAAAGTCATTATATGTGGTTTGATTATCAAAAGTATAAACATCATATTCAGTACTTTTATCCCAATAATCTTGTTTTGTAGTAAATCTAAGTTTTTGTATTATATCCATTCCTTTGTATATATAAGGGTGACTAAAACAATTAGCGTCATCATTAAATACTTGTCGCATATTAAGAACAGAATCTTTAGGAGAAGATTCAAAATTTACATATTTAGAATTATCATTCTCAAAATTCTCAAAAATAATTCTTACACTATCTTTTAATGTTGTTGTTTTTCTACCATATAAGATAAAAGAATCGGGGTCATAATCCGGTATAAAATGAACGATATTATCTTTTAATTTCCATTCTCCATTTACTATTGTGCCAAAAGCTACAACAATAAATCTATTGTTAGGATAAGCGATTAATTCAGCTCCTCCAAGTGGGTCGTTGTTACCTGATGAAAGGTGATAAGAACCTATTATACTATCTTTTGTAATCATTTGTGCTGAAATGTTAGTGCAAAGCAATATGCAAATTAAATAAAAAAAGTAGTTTTTCATGTGTCTATATTTATTAATTTTAATGGTCATCCCGATAGTCCCGATAGCTATCGGGATCGGGACAGTTCGCTATTAGTCCCCGTATCAAGTACGGGGCAGGCTATTTCTTTGCCTGCCTGCCGGCAAAGGCAGGGATGTTAAACTTTTTAGCATGCTCATTTAATGTAAGGTTAATTTATTAGCATCTTTTTCCCTTTATTATTCAAAATTATCATTTCATTTTTAACTGTATAGTAATCACCCAGCTTTTTTAAATATAAAAAGTATTGTGAATCTGCAAAACCATATACTGTTTCTTTTTGCTGCCAAAGTAGCAACTCATTAACAATCGAATTTCTATCTGAAACTCCAGTATTAATAATTCTTAATATCTTGTTTTCAATCTGATTCAATCCGTTTTGACTCGGAAATCGTTGTAAATGCTGGCTTATTGCTTGTTGTAAATAGTTAAATTTTGAGCATTGGTCAAAATCAAATTCTTTTAAGGTTTCCTTATTGTTTTCAACATATAGTTCCCAGCTTTGTTTAGCAAACAATAAATTATTTCGTGTCAGTTTTATTTTATCTTTATAAAGTGTTTGGTATTTGTCTGAGGAATAATCAGAAAGTGTTTGTAAATATGATTTCCCTTTTTCATGCCCGGTACACACTAAGTAATAATTTATGTCTTTCCTATAATACTTTAACAAAAAAACACATAAAGCCATTAAATTTACCTGACAAAACAAGTCGTATTCAAACCATAGAACTATCTTATTATAATTGGAAGCGTCTTCAATTTTTATAAGTTCTTTTATCGTTTTATCAAAGTATTCTATTTTAGAAACGCCTATTTCTACTTCAAAAAAAGCATATCTTTTTTTCCAAAACGCATCACTGCCAACATCCTTATGTAAAGAGCCTTCATAGAGCATTTCTCTCCAAATAATTACATCTCCTTGAATTGTAGATCTAGAAAAAATTTGTGCTGTACTATCTCCATTAAGTATATGAAGTGTTTTATTCATTTATCTCTTTATGAGCTTCTTTAAATTCTTTGAGAGTATTGATATTACGAATCAAATCATCATCAACCTCAACAATCTCAACATCTGAATTGATCAAAACTTTTCGCGGACAAGAATAACCTTGTGCCAAATAGCTGAGTAAAACCGGATAGGCTTTGGGTTCATAAATAGCAATTAAAGGCTCTACGAATTGTTTCGATTTTCCTTTAATGGCAGTCGCTATTTTTTGAGAATCTCTATGTTTTAATAATAATTTGATAAGATTATCATCTACAAAAGGCAAATCAGTTGCCAAGACCAACCATGCTTTATTTGGATTGTGTTGAAAAGCAGAGCAGATGGCACCAAATGCGCCTAAATCAACAAATTTATCTTGAATTGTTTCAAAGTTTTCAAGTTGGTGATTTGTGGCTACTGAAACAAATGTGGTTAACAAATTGTCTTCTAACAATCTTACTGTATGTTCTAATTGAGACTTACCATGATAGTTGAGTGCAGTTTTATCTTTACCCATTCTTGAGCTTTTACCGCCTGCCAATATGAGTCCTTGAATAGGGGCAATTTTTTCTTGAATTAGATTATCAATATGTTTTGCTATAACATCTATCTCATCAATATGATAACATTTCAAGTTTTTAATAGTTGGATATTCCGCTACTAAAAAATCAAAATAGTTGGAGTCATTATTTAATTTAACTACAAACTGAATCCTGTCTAATTGGTCTAAACGTTTTAAGACTGAAGCTTCTTTTTCATTGTCTAAAATCAGGATTTGTTTTGCACCTTTAAAATGATTTCCGTTTATAAAAAGTAGGTCATAATCTGCAAAGCGAATTTTTTCATTATTTTCATTTAATTCAATAGCGGTATTTACATTCAAATTTCCGGAATGGTGTGTTGTATAAACATCTAAAATTGGTGCTTGAATTTCATTATTGTGAGACGCATCTAAATATGCGATTTTTGCTGTTTTTTGGAATTTTTTGCTCGTTTTTTGAACAAAATCAGCAATAATTGAGCATTTTGTACCCAAAATAGCAATTTCGTTCGGAGCGAAAATATCGCTTTCTCTACGTTTTAATTTTGTGTGTTTTTGGTGTTTTTTTTGCATTTAGTTTATTTTATCCTTCTTTACCCTTTCGCGGACACCTTCCCTTTTAAGGGAAGGAATATCTAACTAAAATTGAAGTCAGAATTACAACTCTCCTCCTTTTGAAGGAGGAGTGGATTTTTGCCTTAGTAAAAAGACGAGATGGTTATTTCATTTTATAATCAGACTTCCCTCCTGTTTTCTCGATTAACTTTACTTCTTTAAGTACCATTTTTTGTGAAATGGCTTTACACATATCATAAACTGTTAATCCGGCGACTGTTGCTCCGGTTAAAGCTTCCATTTCTACACCCGTTTTACCATCAATTTCTACTGCACATAATATTTCTATATGTTCTTTATCTATAATATTTATATCTATATCAACACCATTTATTTGTAATGGATGACACATCGGAATCAGATTTGATGTTTTTTTAACCGCCTGAATTCCTGCAATAATTGCCGTTTGAAAAACGGGTCCTTTTTTAGTGTGAATTTCATCATTCGAAAAATGAGAAATGATTTCCTCTCCTAAAAACATTTCTGCCTTTGCAGTAGCTTTACGTTCGGTGATTTTTTTATCACCAACGTTTACCATTTTGGGTTGGTTTTTTTTATTGATATGTGTGAATTTGCTTTTCATTTTTTACTTTTACTTCTATCAACTACATCAATATATCTAAAATCCTTATATGTCAAATTAGTTTTCCCTAATAAATCTCTTCTCATTTTAAGAATTATAGTTCCTATCATTTCTCTACCTAACTCTGGGTTTGGTGTATTCCCTTCTTCTTTAATTAGTAACTTTATTAAGTCATTAATTGATTTTATTACCTCATCTGAACTATACAGCCAAGATTTATATTGTTCTTCAAAGAATTTTATTTTTGTATCTGCTAAAGCCGTTGAACCTACAAAGCCCTGCAATGCTATTATTAAATTAGAATATTTTTCTTCTTTAAATTTATTAATTGCTTCTCTTTTTCTTGATTTTATTGTAAAATAATATGTTAAATAACTACTTAAGGTTGCTGTCAAAATCGGTAATACAATTAATAAAGCATTTTTTATTTCCATTTTTATCTAATTACTTTTAACATCAACTTTTTTAACTCTAATACATAAATGTATGGTAAGATTCCTGCCTGCGCAGGAATGGCAATTTTTATCTATATGTTATTAACGGAAAAGCTTCTCCGGTTTTAAAATCGGTTTGGTCGCTTGGTAATTCTAAAAATGCATCAGCGTTTGCTAAGTTAGTTAAATCTCCAGAACCATTGCCCTTTATTGGTACAGCTATTAAGAGTCCTTTTTTATTTTCTAATCGTACTTGTAAAAAATAGGTTAGATCTGGTTTAAAAGTAAAATCTTCTGCTAAAATTGCTTTTTGATGATTTTCATATACGAGTTCAACTGACTTTTTGTACCAAGGATAGAAATATTTTACGCATCCTACAAAGGTAGAAACCGGATTTCCCGGAAAGGCAAACACAACCGTATGAGATTCTTCGCTCCGTTTCAATCGCTCTGAATGACATTCATTCATCCTTAAAGGGTCAAAGACCCCATACCAAAATGGTTTACCGGGACGTTGTTTTACTTTGTGAAATTTTTTTTCTACTCCCAATTCATCTAATACTTCAGGTAAATAATCAAACTTACCCTTACTTACTGCACCACTGAATAATAGCACATCACAATCAATTAAAAACTGTTCAATTTTTTGTTTTAATACTGCTTTGTCATCTGTGATATGTTTTGTATCTGCTTTGATATTTAGCTTTTCTAATAAAGAAACTAGGGTATAAACATTACTTTTTCGTATTTGATATGGCTTTGGTTGCTCTGTAACCTCAACCAATTCGTCACCTGTTGAAATAATTAATACCTTGGGTTGTTTTGCTACTTTTAGCATTGATTTACCCACTGTAGCCAATACTCCTATTTCGGCAGCTGAAATGATTTTATTCTTTTTAATTAATACATCATTCGTTTTTTGATCTTTCCCTTGCTGATGAATATTCTGACCATTATTAACTGTATTGGTATTAATCGTTGCAATTCCGTTTTCAATAGTTACTAATTCATAAGGAATAACAGTGTCCGTATTATGAGGTAATACAGCGCCAGTCATTACTTCAATACAGTTCGTATTTTCTTTCAATGTTAATTGTTCACTTCCGGCTGCTTGTATATTTTCTATTTTAAAACCTCTTTGATCTTTTGCAAAAACATCATACGAAATTGCAATACCATCCATACTTACTCTATTGAAAGGTGGAAAATCTCTATCGGCTTTAATATCTTCTTTCAAAATTCTACCTAAAGATTCTAAAAAAGGGACTTCTTCAACCCCAAAATCTTCAGTATTGTTTAGTATTATTTCTAATGCTTTTTGTGACGTGATCATTTTATATTAAGTCTGGATTCCTGCCTTTGCAGGAATAACAATTTCATTTCAAACTAATACTATCCTCCGATAGTTGACATGCTTTCAGAAACTTTTTTATTCTTTTTGCGATTGGCTTCGGCTATAAATCCGTTTTCCGGTTTCTTTTTAACCGTTGATAAAAACAATTGTTTTAAATCGTCATTACTTGCTCCTTCACGAATAAAGTCACGAATATTAAAAACTCCTTCATCAAACAAGCAATTTTTAAATATTCCGGTGGCAGTTATCCTAATACGATTACAGTCATTACAGATAGTTCGTGTGAAAGCAGGAATAATTCCGAATGAGCCTTTATAATTATCAATTTTAAAATTATGGGAAGTAGATGATTTATCTGATTTTAATGGAACTATTTCTTTATAATGTGTCTTAATTAAGTCTAAGATCTTAGTATAATTCCAAACCTCTTTTGTTGCTCGTTGCCCAACTCCGTTAAAAGGCATTTCTTCTATAAACCGTACTGCTATATCTTTATGTTTACTTAACTCAATAAAATCAATAATTTCATGGGTATTTATACCTGATTGTACTACCGCATTTAGCTTTAATTTTAGTGAGCTTTTTTCTAAAATTTCTAAGGTTCTATAAACCTCATCAAAAACATCTCTCCTAGTGATCTTAGCAAAGTTTTCTTTTGATAAACTATCAATACTCAGGTTAATTGTTCCTATTTTTAATTCTTCTAATTTTGAAATGTGTTTTGAAATTAGAGCGCCGTTTGTAGTAATGTTTATTTCATCTAATTTATCATTGAATGATAACATTTCTAAAAAACTTACAAAACCTTTTCGAACAAAGGGTTCTCCTCCTGTTAAACGGACTTTATTGACGCCTAGCTCACTCAAAACTCGAGTGATTCTATACATTTCCTTAAAAGTAAGCAACTCTTTTCTGTCAACAATATCAATTCCGTGAGCAGGCATACAATATTGGCAACGTAAATTACAACGATCGGTTACTGCCAATCGCAAGTAGGTAATTTGTCTGCCAAAACTGTCGGTTAATCTATCCATTAGAGCTTTTAAAAAAAGTATTGCAAGTTACGAAACATTTCGACTGTTTCCGATAGTTATCGGGACAATGTGATATTTATTTAATGTTTAAATGACCCTTCTCCCGAATTCTCGGGACGCTCAAGGAGATATTTAGGATGTTCATCATTAATGAGGAAGTTTTCTCTTCATTGCATGATATAGAAAGGCACCTAATAAAGCACCTATGATAACTATAATAATTGCTACTGCACCTCTTCCTAATAAAATAAACATGGGGCCGGGGCAAGCGCCTGCTAATGCCCACCCTAATCCGAAGATAATACCTCCAAATAAATTTCCTTTAAAACCTTTTCTTTTAGAGTCAACTTTAATATCATCGCCTAAGTAGGTTTTTATGATTCCTTTTTTAAATAGCAACATCACTATTACACCCAAAGCAACTGCTGAGCCTATCACTCCATACATATGAAATGATTGAAACTTAAACATTTCATAAATTCTATACCATGAGATAACTTCTGCTTTGCTCAATATGATTCCGAAAAGGATTCCTACAAATAAAAATTTTATATGCTTCATTTTACAGATTTAAAAGATTAAAGGAAATAATAACCATGTCATTACCAAGCCACCAATAAAAAACCCTATTACCGAAATTAATGAAGGCATTTCTAAGTTACTCAAACCAACTATGGCATGTCCTGAGGTACATCCACCGGCATAACGCGTACCAAAGCCAACTAATACACCTGCTATCAATAAAATTAAAAAACCTTTAACAGAAAAAATAGCTTCAGTACTAAAAATTTCATCGGGTAAATATTGAGCACCTCCATTTTGAAAATTTAACTCTGCCAAGTCTTGAACTGTTTGCGAGTTTAAAGCAATGGCTTCACTAGGTGTTAGCCATTGAAAAGCAATAAATCCTCCTATTACAGCACCAAGCGTAAATAGTAAATTCCATGTCTTTTTTCTCCAATCAAATTTAAAGAAATCAACAAACCTCCCTGCGCCTCCTATTGCACAAATAGTTTCTAAGTTAGAAGAGACTCCAAAATTTTTGCCAAAATAATAGAGTAATAACATCACTAAGGTTATCAATGGGCCTGCTACATACCAAGGCCAAGGTTGTACTATAAAATCCATAATTATATTGCTTTAATATGGGTTTAAAAATAAATAAGTAAAATTTCAACCGTGTAACATTTGTTACCCAACATCATTCTGTGATATAAAATTGATACTACCTCGGCTTCGCTCGGTACAGGCTCAGAGGCAAAGCCTCGGAGAATTCTTTCTGGTTAAAACTCTAATACTTCAATTTTATTTCTGTGAAGTTCAATTTTCTTCTCATTTTCTAATTGCTTCAACAATCTAGAAACAACAACTCTAGAAGTATTTAAATCTTGTGCTATCTTTTGATGTGTAGTATTTAAAGTTGAATCTCGCATAATTTTAACCTTATCTGTAAGGTATTTATACAAGCGTTGATCCATTTTCATAAAAGCAAGTGTATCAATTGCTTCTAACATTTCTGATAGACGTATATTATAACTATCAATTATAAAAATTCGCCACGATTTATATCTAACTAACCATTCTTCTAACTTTTCAACAGATATAAACACTACTTCAGAATCTTTTTCAGCCACACCTCTTACTTTACTCTTGGTACAATTTAAGCCACTGCCAAAAGTGATGGTACAAGTGTCTCCACGTTCTAAAAAATATAACACAATTTCATCGCCATTTTCATCTTCTCTGCTAATTTTAATGGCTCCGTTTAGCATTAAAGGAATTTTATCACATATGTCTCCTAAATCAAGTAACAATTCATTTTCCTTCACTTTTTTATAAGTGCCTACATCAACTATCTCATTGATTAAACCTTCTTCAAAAACTACATTAAAATATTCTTTTAATTTTTCTCTTATCATTATGTTAGACTTAGAACTCATCTTGGGTTCTTATTTAAAACTCTGAGCAAGTTACTCCTTTTTAACAATATTTTTATTCAGATAGTCAACTATTATACCTGTTGCTCCAATATTATCAATAATATAACTTTTAGCTATTTTACCTTTATTTTTTCGATTTTCCGAATTAACAAACAATGTGTTTAGCTCATTATTAAATTCAGAGTTATTAGTAATAACTGCACAGGCTTTTAAATTAACCATCTCTTTTGCCTCATTAAATTTTTGATAATTTGGTCCGATAACAATTGGAACACCAAAAGTAGCCGGCTCTAATATATTGTGGATTCCTGCTCCGAAACCACCTCCTACATAGGCAATATCAGCATAGCTATAAATTTTTGTCAACAAGCCAATAGTATCAATAATAAGTACTTGATAAGAGCTTAAGTCTTTCCCATTAATATCAGAATATAAAACAGTTTTTTTTGAAATACTTACCTTCAGTTTTACTATTTTATTTACATGAATATTATGTGGTGCTATGATAAATTTTTGATTTGAATCAGCCTTTTTATTGATATAATTTACCAACAATTCTTCATCTTTTGACCAGGTACTTCCAGCAACCAACGTTGTCGTATTATCAACAAATTGCTCAGCAAACTCTAATGTATTATCTAATTTTGAGATGTCATCTACTCTGTCAAATCGTGTATCTCCACTAACTGTAGCGTTTGTATAACCTATTTGTTTTAGCAATGCTTTAGAGTTTTTATTTTGAACAAAGAAATGGTCAAATGTTTTCAACGCTTTTTTCATCCAACTACCATAATTTTTAAAAAATGATTGTTCTTTTCTGAAAATTCCTGAAACTAAAATTGTTTTGATGTTTTTTCTTTTGAGTTCTCTTAAAAAATTAGGCCAGAATTCATACTTCACAAAAATTGCAATTTTCGGATTAACAATCTCAATGAACTTTCTAGCATTATATTTTGTATCTAATGGTAAGTACGAAACCACATCTGCAATAGCATAATCTTTTTTTACCTCATAACCTGAAGGTGAAAAAAAAGTTAATAATATTTTAAATTTTGGATTTTGCCTTTTAAACTTTTCCATAATGGGTCTTCCTTGTTCAAATTCTCCTAATGAAGCGCAGTGAAACCAAATAACATCATCATTTTGAGAAAATTTAGCATTTAATTGCTTAAAAAGCTTTTTTCTTCCTACTACAAATAGCCTAACCTTTTTATTAAAAAGCATAACTATATTTAGGAAGAACTTAAATATATAATGAGTTATGTTATAGAAAAAATACATATACAAGTGCTAAAATATGAATTAATACCATTTACAATATGAATTCGCTTTAAATAAAAGTTTATAGGGTTACCCATTTAAGTCGCATAAATTCTGATTTGTCTCATCGTCATTGGCTCATGTTCCACGAAACGTTCAATTATTTTATCTAAAATAGATTTCCTGTGGTTTCTACGGTTAAATCTAAAGA
>JAKISU010000209.1 GCA_021648445.1 Flavobacteriaceae bacterium | reverse complement strand
GAGCTAAAGTGATTGATTTCCTTGATAATCAAATTTGGATAAATGATGAATTCGAAAATAGATTAACCGATAATTTCCAAATCATTAAACCCAATTTTTCGGGTTCCTATCTGTAATGAGTATATTACAAAGCCAAACTACCTGCTATATATGAAACCCGAGGCGAAGCCGAACAGATGATTTCTTAATTTAAAAAATAAAAAGCAATGAATAATGCTTAAAAATTTTATTCCTCAATCCCGAAGCTTCGGGAGGGGTACAATTATTTCAAAAAAACCTTCTGTGCTTTCCATTGATATGGAAGCTGATTTTAAACATTTTCACGCTTATTTTGATGGAGTAGAAGGTAAGCATCCGAAATTGGTTTAGTAATTCATACTTGGACATGACAAAAAATTCACACTATTCATTTTTTAGGAATCCAAAACCGATCATCTTTATAGATAAATGATTTTTTGTCGGATTCATCAAAAAAGAACAGCTCGGTGTGATCATAGCCATTATCATGTTTTAGTGTAATGGTATATCCGTTAAGATGATACGTTCCTGTATTTTTAGAACCGTCTTTCTTTTTGGAAGAAGTTCCACCTCCTACATTTGTACCAATTACAACTGTAGTTCCCGATGTACCGGTTTTATCGCTTTTTTGAACAATTGTTAAAGATGGTCCAATAGAACCATCAGGTGAACTCATTATTGATAAATTTTCTAATTCAAATCTACCATTAGGTTTAAAAGTTATCCAACTTCTATGCGAACCAAACATTTGACTTCCACTGGCAGTAATATATTTAACATTTAATTTTTCTCCTGCTCTTGTTTTATTTGCTTTGTTCCCTTCTAGTTTTTCCCAAGTACCTTTCTTTTTGTTAAAAACTTGATAACCTGAACCTGACCTTTTCCATTTGGTCCACTTTTTAGTCTGTAATTCTTTTGACATTTTTACATTAAGTTCATTAGGTGGAATTTTCAATCCGTCATAAACTGCACCATCTTTTAAAAGTAGGTAGGTATCAACAGATATACCACCTAAAATCACATTAAGCCAACTGTGTATCCAAACTGTTTCAGTTTCTGATGCTTTTACGCCATTATTTGGCAAGGTTCGAATAGCATTTTCTATAGCTAATCTTTTTTGTTTTCCTGTTAATTTGGTTTTCTTATTAGAAGTGATTTTTTTATTGCTTTTACGTTTCGTATTTGCTTCTTTTTGTTGATTTACTGAGCTATTTTGAATACCGCTAAGCGAAGAATTATCTGTAAAGGTTTTTTCAGCATCTTTTTTTAAATTTTTAAGTTTTGTCCCATACTTATAGATTATTCCTAAATCCTGACTCATAACTGCTTGCATAATAAATGCCTTACCATTATCAAGTGTTCCTCCTTGATACCCTACAGATAATTTTTCACCTTTTGAGTTTACATACATATTCGCCAAACCCCAAATGGCATCTTTATCCGGTTTTATTTCCCACTTTTTTAATGGATTGCCCAAAGAGACCTGCATTTCTTTTGCTTTTTCTAAAAACCATTTTTTTAAATCTTTTCCATTTAATTTTACAGGTTTAGGAATGCTAACCTTGAACGTTTTCCCTCTTTCAATATCCGAAGGAATATAAACTAATACATCATTTTGCCGTGTTTTATCCCAACCTTCTTGAGCATTAATAAATGTTATTAGTAGAATACTAAATAATATTGTAAATATGATTCTGGTTTTCATGATAGTATTTGTTTAATAATTGTGTTTTGTTACTTAATTTATCTAAAATTTTTTGGACAATCTTCTGATTTTCCTTTTATTAATATAAACCGTTTTTTCTTTTCAAATTTATTTTTTATTATATCTGTATGTGTTTTATAGCCTTCTTTTTTAACACACCAGTTCCAAAAATAAGAATCAGCACCATGAATCATTAAAAATTCAATACGCCACTCTTTTATTTTATCAAACTTAGCAACTCCTGTTGAGTCTGTTTTTATCATATTTCTACTTTTTTCACGATTGTGAGGATTGGCACTAGAAATTAGATATACTTTTGCATCTTTTACCGGTTTTCCTTCTTTATCAACTACCATCATTTCTGATTTAAGTTGTATTGTTTTATGGATTGGATAGCATCCTGAAAAAGTAATTGTCAGTACTATGTAAAAAATGTATTTCTTCATTTTTTAAACTTTTTATAATTTGTACTTTTAAAATTAAATATGATAAAACTAATATGACTATCCGATAGTTTGCACATTCCTCTTCCATTTACAAGACACAGAGGCGATTACGACTCTATCGAATACCGAATCGAAGTATCTCCTGTTGAACTTGTAGCAATATTCATCGAGATAGC
>JAKISU010000082.1 GCA_021648445.1 Flavobacteriaceae bacterium | reverse complement strand
TTGAAAGTTTTACTGTAAAATCAACAGATTCTCACTACATTTTAAATATAAATTTCTCAAAAAAGATAAAATTGGGTTCTTGTTTTTTGAGAAAACTAAAAAAATCAATTTTTAGAACCCGCCTTAATTTACTAATAAGAAAATTAAAGAATATTTAATCATTAGGTTGTTTCTGTGTCATTATCGTGATTAAAGATAATTTTATTTTGAGGGTATTCCCCAAGAATTTTTAATTCTTTAACTTTTTTTTCAATAGCTAATAGAGCTTGACAATATTCATTATAATCGTCAAAAACTAAATCAATAAAAATAGCATAAGCCCAAGATTTTTTAATAATTGGGATGGATTGTATTTTAGAAAGATTTAAATTATATTTTGAGAGAATGGTTAGAATTTCGGCTAGATTTCCGATTTTATTTTCTGTAATCAGCTTTAAAGAAGCTTTATTATTCAAATAATCTTCTTGATGATGATGACGGTTTTTTTTCAGTATAAAGTAGCGTGTAGTATTAGAAATATGTGTTTGTATTTCTTTTTCAAGAATCTCTAAATCATAAATTTCTGCAGTTTTCTTATTAGCAATAGCAGCAACCCCTTTTATTCTTTTTTCATTAATCATATTTGCAGCAATAGAAGATCCTTTTTGCTCTACTATTTTTATATGAGGATGTTTTCTAAGAAATTTTTCACAATGACGAAAACTTTCTGGGTGTGACCAAACCTCTTTAATATCTTTTATACGCTGTCCTTTCAGAGCCATAAAATGATACGTTTCATGTAAATAAATTTCACCATGAATACTTAAATTATTTGTATCAATTAAAAAGTAATTTGATAAAACAGCACCTTTAACAGAGTTTTCTATAGCCAATACGGCAGCATCCACAAAATTGTTAGTAAGTAACTCAGCTACTTTTTCAAAAGATTTACAAGCATTTATACTAATTTTTTCTCCAAAAAACTTTGTGGCTGCAATATGATGAAACGAACCTTTTATGCCGGGAATAGCAATTTTCATGTTTGGGATTGATGATGTTTAGCTAGGATAAAACGTAAAAAAATACTATTTATTTTCAAAATAAACATTTTCACTATTTGTTAATAGAAAAACATCTCTTTACTTGTTTTGCTCTTTCGAGAATTTCTAAAAGTTTCTTTTTAACCATTAGATGTTTTTTTGATAAAATCAGTAAAAATTAGTTTAATCTGCATCTTCTGTGTTCCAATTAATATTTCTAAATGAAATTTATTGTATACTCTTGTCGATAATTATATTACTAATAATTAGAGAAATATAACTGGGATGGATTTTAAAAAACACACAAAATGTCCTTTTTTAACAAGAATTAAATCTAACAGACCTAATATATTTGCATTATGATAAACCAAACACATATAGAACGGTTTAATAAACTAATAAGGTTTATGGATTTAAATTTTAAAGAAGATATAAATTCGAAAACTATAGAGGAAATATCCTGTTACTCCTATAGAAATATTAATAGAATATTTTTAGCCTTACATCAAGAAACTATTGGGCAATACTTAAAAAGATTACGATTAGAAAAAGCTGCTGAATATATTAAATATTCTAAAGAAAATATTACAGAAATAGCAAATGAAATAGGTTATAGTGACGTGGCAGCCTTTACTAAAGCCTTTAAAAATCATTTTAAATGTTCACCTACAGTTTTTAGAAATTCTAATCAATTAAAACAGCGCATTACTACTAATATTGTTAATGACGAAGCATTTAGCGATACTAGATCTTTAATTAACTTCGAAATAGTTGAGTTGGCTG
Source organism: Flavobacteriaceae bacterium (assembly GCA_021648445.1). Classification (GTDB taxonomy): domain Bacteria; phylum Bacteroidota; class Bacteroidia; order Flavobacteriales; family Flavobacteriaceae; genus Aureibaculum. The sequence goes on along the minus strand of JAKISU010000082.1, from coordinate 12,140 downwards.
AGGCTTCTGTTTTATACCTAACCTACTATGGTTCTTATGATAATTTCAAAGAAATTGACAAAACGTGGAATCAGTTATTAAAATATGCATTTCGTAAAAACTTAATAGATAATGAAACGAAGTACATGGGAGAAATTATGGACGATAATGAAATAACTCCTAATTTAAAATGCAGATATAATGCAACTATTATTTTAAAAGAGAAATTAGACTTTAAATTAAAGGGCTTTTTTCAAACAAAAAAAATAGAAGCACAAAAATATGCGAAATTCACTCATAAAGGGAGTCATGAATCTTCAGAAAACACGTATGCACGTATTTATAGTGAATGGCTTTTTAATACATCTTATGAATTGTCAGATAAACCAACCATCGAAATATATCTTAATGATGACTGGAACATTTCAAAAGACGAATTGATTACAGAAATTTATATTCCTGTTCTTTAAAGGCATTGTCAAAATTATTTAATCATTAACATTTTAGAAGTCTAAACAGATCGTTTATACAAGGCAATAACTGTCCTAAATTAACAACAACTAGCCTTTCTTCTTACTCTACATTTGCTGAAAATAATTTATAAAACAAAAAAATTATGCTTAACACAATTTCAATTTTTATGATCTCAATTTTTGCATTTATTCTTCCTGTAGAGGAAAATAAAAACAATATAGAAACAGTAGTAACATCAGAAATAGATATGAGTTTACTGCTTCATAAATGGAAGCTCGACCATTATGAAATATTATCTAAAGCGTATGGTCTTGAAGAAAATGAAAAAGGAGATTATATTCATTTTAAAGCAGATAAAACGTACACAAGTGTATCTGAGGGGAAATTTGAAAAAGGAAATTACAAAATAATATCTAAAACTATTGTTTTAACAAGTAATCAAGAAAAAGGAGAGCTAAAACTAATTGTCAAAAAACTCACAAAAGATTTGCTGAAAGTAGTTATAGATGACCCTAAGGATTCTGACGCTAAATATTTAGAAATTCATTTCATAAGATAATAAAATAATTTCAAAAAATGAATATCAATAAAACAACTGTAATGCTATTGCTCGGCTTAGTATTTTGCGCAAATAGTATTGCTCAAACTCAAATTCAGTTAAGTTCTGAAAGTTTTCAGATAGATAACAGAAACTTTTATATAAGCGAAGTAGTTGATGGTAGAAAAAATAAAACCAATATAGGATATACTAGAAATTGGTCAGATAAAAAAACGGATATCACCTTAGAACCAAATATGGTAACTGCAATACAAAACTTTGCGAATCTGTCTTTACCACACGATTTAAACCTAACTCCTATTATTTTAAAGATATTGTATCTAAATGTAAAAGAAGAAAGAATTTCTATTTCAAAAAAAACAGCAAGAGCCGAAATAAAACTGGAGTTTTATAAAGAAGATGCATTGGGGGTGAAAAAATTATTTGAAATAGAACATTATGAAGACCATAATTTTGGTGATTTTTCTGCTGAAGAAATTTCAGATATTTATGAAAAAAGAATACGAAGTGTTTTAAGACATTGCTTTAATGAATTTTCTCAAAAAGAGTGGCAAAATGAAAAGTCAAATACTTATGTAAACCGCCAAACATTAACAAACCCGTCAGAATTTGAAAAACTATCTATAACTGAAAGAGATCCTTTATTAAAATGGATCAATATTATATCATATAAAAGAATGAATAGCAAACATACTGAAGGCTGGGGAGTAAGTTATATAGGGTTTTCAGAAAACAAAAAGTTGATTTTACCATTTATATATTCATTTGACAGATACAGAATAAAACCCGAATCATTAAAAAATTCTAATTATAGGTCTGCAAATTACTTTACACCTAGTTTTGGAACCGAATTTTATTATAAATTATTTCCAAGAGTTTACACAAATATCTCTTTCCAGATACCAGTTGGTATAGAAAGGTTAAGAGATAATAATGGTAAAAAATCTAACAACTTTATAATAGGTATAGCATCTTCACAAGGATTACTTTTTATACCTAAATCTGATTTTGGACTTGTACTTGGAGCAGGAATTTACCAAAAAGCACATACCTCAAAAATCTTTAAAACAAATTTTGGCATAGAACTTACAGGCGGAATCAAGTTTTAGCCACATTTAAAATCAATAAAATGCAGATTGAAGACATCATAAACCTTTTTGAAACCTCTCATTTAATGAGTTATGTAGCACTGTTTTTTATCTTCAATATTTCTATAATAACAATAGAAATTATAGTAGATATTATTGCAAAAAAACAACGCAGATGGAAAGATACAATCGCAAATATTGCCATATACTTTTTAGGGAAAATAACTGACAACCTTCTTTTAGGTAGTTTAGGGATTATTGCACTTTTACCCATTTATTACCTCATACCTTACGAAATACCTATGAATTGGTGGACTTGGGTTTTAGGTATTTTAGCGGCAGATTTCACCTATTATTGGATGCACAGAATAGAACACGAACATCGTATTTTATGGGCAAGTCATAGTGTTCATCATTCATCAGAAGATTATAACCTTACAGTATCTTTTAGATTGAGTATAATTGAAGGTATTTTTGAATGGATGTTCTTAATTCCAATGATTTTAATAGGATTTAATCCTTTTCAAGCTATTGTGTCTTTAATTTTTGTAGCGCAATTCCAAACTTGGATACACACAGAAAAAATTCAAAAATTGGGTTGGTTAGATGAAGTTTTTAACACACCTTCAGTTCATAGAGTACATCATGGTTCAAATAACAAATACCTAGATAAAAATTACGGTGGATTATTGATGATTTGGGATAAAATTTTTGGCACATTTCAACGCGAAGAAGAAAAAGTTATTTATGGTTTAACCCAAAATATAAAAACCAATAATCCTATTACCATTAACTTTATTGAGTATAAAAACATTTGGAATGAAGTTAAACAATGCCGAACACTAAAACATAAGTTGAAAATAATTTTTGGAAACCTAATTTGGAAACCGAACTATTTTAAAAAATAAAAAGCTAAATAATAATAAAAGTATAATTGAAAAAACGAATCATAGGAATTGATATAGCAAGAGCCTTGGCTATTATTGGTATGATAATAGTCAATTTTAAAATGGTTTTGGGTCAAGAAGGAAATGAATGGGTAAAATTATTTGTAAATATTTTTGATGGTAAAGCAGCAGCAACTTTTGTAGTTTTAGCAGGAGTTGGTATTGCTTTAATTACAAATACTGCTGTAAAAAATAATAATGATGAAAAATTAAAAAAATCTAAGATTAGTATCGCTAAAAGAGCATTTCTTCTTTTTGTTATTGGTCTTTTATATATTGAAATTTGGTCTGCAGATATTCTTCATTTTTATGGTATTTATATGATTATTACCTTATTCTTTGTAAAAAGCAATTCAAAAACAATCTTATTATTTGCACTTTTATTTATCATTATTTACCCATTTTTAATGATAATCTGGAATTTTGATTTAGGTTGGAATTTTGAAACAATGGACTATCAAAGCTTTTGGACAATAAACGGATTTGTCAGAAATCTATTTTACAATGGATTTCACCCTGTAATTCCGTGGACAGCATTTATGCTTATAGGTTTATGGTTTGGAAAACAAAACTTAAATGATAACAGATTTGTTAAAAAAGCACTCTGGGTAAGCCTTATAATTTTTGTTTTTATTCATATTATATCTTATGGTTTAATCTCTTTTTTATCAGAAGGCGATAAAAGTATTGCTATTGAATTAAAAGAAATTCTAGGAACAAGCCCAATGCCACCATTGCCTTTTTATATGATATCAGGAAGCTGCATCGCAATATTTGTCATTTCTCTTTGTATATTATTAGCTAAAAAGTATGAAAACAGTAAAATTGTTGACGCTTTTAAAAAAACAGGACAATTAGCATTAACATTTTATGTAGCACATGTCATTATAGGAATGGGAATAATAGAACTATACGATATTAAAAAGTTTGGTAACTATGCAATTGAGTTTTCATTAACTTATGCTTTGATTTTTAGTTTTTTCTGCGTTTTGTTTGCCATTATCTGGCGAAAAAATAAAAAACATGGTTCTTTAGAATGGGTTCTTAGAAAATTAACAGAATAAGACACTACGTTGAATTTTGTGTAAACGGGATAAAGATTGTTTATTTATCAATATAATCTAAAATAACAAGTAACTCTTTTTTAACCATTCCATAATTTTTAAACAAAATAAAATGATTGGCATCTTTTACAGTTATGGCATTTAGTAAACTATCGTTTACCTTAGTAGTTATAAAAGCCATATTTTTATAAGGTACAATTCTATCTTTGGTTCCATGATAATAAGTAATAGGTGTTTTGATCTTTCCCCAATCGTTTAGCATTTTAGTAAGCTCTGTTACATGCGTCATTTTTTCATCATCGGCAACTTTCAAGGCTTTAGAGAACATCCAACGTGTAAGTTTCCATTGTATTACTTTAGCAATTCCAAAGAACTTTTCGTCTTCAGGAGAAATAGCACCGGCAACCAACACGCTATGTTTAATTTCAGGATATTTATACGCCATTTTTGCAGCAATAGGAACACCATAAGACCAGCCGATTAAAACCACATTATTTAACTTGTGCTTTTGAATAATAGTATAAATACTTTCAGCTTGTTTTTCAATAGAAGTTTCTGCATTGCCATAATCAGAATAACCATACCCCAATCTGTCTAATGTAATAATAGTAGCTTTTTTACTCAAATCATCATCCTGTAAATATCTGAAAAAGCTATCTCCAGATCCCGGGGCACCATGTATAAAAAGTAGTGTTGGTAAACTATTCTTGATAGGTTTTGCTGAAACATACCGAACCGTCTTACCCTTATAATTTTCACGATAAATTTGAGGCGTTTTATTTACTTTTTTAAACTTTTTATAAATTCGTTTATCACTTTCTCTAAAAGTCATACATGAATTCATAAAAATAAATACAATCAGAAACAAGGATGAAAAAATAAACCTCTTTTTCTTAAAGAATTTCATATTTTTATAGAATTAAAAAGCGAATACTTTCAAAAGTAACAAAATTACCTTTAAAGAGTTGTTTCTTTGTTACAACTAAAATAAGTTACATGTCAATAATAGTCGAAAACATAACCAAAACTTACGGAAATCAAAGAGCATTAGATGCTATTAGTTTTACCATCAATTCAGGTGAAATAGTTGGGTTTTTAGGACCGAATGGAGCAGGTAAATCTACCATGATGAAAATTATTACCAGCTATATTATTCAAACTGAAGGGGTAGTACATGTGAATGGTCATAATGTAGCTGAAAAGCCCATGTTAGTAAAACAATCAGTTGGTTATTTACCTGAGCATAACCCGTTATATTTAGATATGTATGTTAAGGAATACATTCAGTTTAGTGCTTCAGTACACAACATTACTAAAAATCGTATTGATGAGGTTATTGAGCAGGTAGGTTTAACCCTGGAAGCACATAAAAAAATCGGACAGCTTTCTAAAGGATACCGTCAACGCGTAGGTTTGGCAGTAGCTTTATTACACGACCCTGAAGTATTGGTTTTAGATGAACCTACCACAGGATTAGATCCAAATCAATTGGTTGAGATCAGAAGCCTGATCAAAGAAATTGGTAAAACAAAAACAGTATTATTTTCTACACATATTATGCAGGAAGTAGAAGCGGTATGTGACAGGGTAATCATTATCGATAAAGGAAAAATTGTAATCGATAAAAAGCTTAATGAATTAAAGAGCGATAAAGAACAGATCATTGAAGTGGAGTTTGATTTGCGAGTTGAAGAGCAGTTATTACAACAGCTTCCTAAGCTTTTAAAAGCAATTAATATACATGATAATATCTGGCAATTAACTTTTAGTACGAGTAAAGATATGCGACCAGCTATTTTTGATTTTGCACATGATAACGGATTAAAACTCTTACAATCACAATTGAAGAATGAAGATTTAGAAAGCTTATTTAGAAGTTTGACGAAATAAACCTTTTGGATGAAAAATGAAATAACAGAATTTATAAAAGTTCCATTAAGTGAAGAAGAACAAAACATTTTGTTTTCTAAGTTTAAACCTTTACGATTAAACAAAGGAGATTATTTTGTAAAAACAGGAGAAATTTCAAAATATCTTGCTTTTATAATAAAAGGATGTATGTATTGTTCTTACAATAAAGATGGAATTGAAGTTGTTGATGAATTTTCTTTTGAAAAAGATTTTATTGCTGATTATGGGAATATGCTAAAGAGTCAACCTTCTGATAAAGATATAAAATGTCTTGAAGATTGTGAACTTATGGTTATTTCATTTGAAGATTTAAAAAAAATATATGATTTAGGACAGACTTTTGAGAAAATAGGTAGGATAATTACAGAATCTCTTTTTTTAAACTGGCATGATAAATCGAAATCGTTACTCTTAGATGATGCACAAGAGCGTTACCTTAAACTCATTAAAAACAAACCTAATCTTCAACAACGTGTTCCGCAATACTTAATTGCTTCGTATTTAGGTGTTTCTCCTGAAACTTTAAGTAGGGTAAGACGAAAAATAACATCAGAAAAAAACAAAAATATTTCTTGACATAGTTATTGATCTATAGAAATTTTTATTGCTCTACTTTGACCATGATTGAATTTATATCAGTTAACAGTATCTTTTTTCTTCTTCTTTTTTCCAAATAAACCTCCTAGAATATCTTTAGCAATATTTTTTACAGGATCTTTTTTTATACTATCTGTCGCTATAGAATCTTTTTTGTTTCCGTTAAGTAGACCTTCCAACGCATTGGTAATTTCATCTTTTCCTTTTTCTACCAGTTTATCTTTTTGATTATTGGCTATTTGTTTTCCTAAACCGGTAATGGCAGCTTTTAAATCAGTTTTTATATTGGGGTTCTTAAACTTTCCGGAAATTAATGCATTTACAGGCACTTTAATAGTATTCAATTCCTCATCATTTAATTGAGCAATCAATTGAGAAGCTTCTTTTCCTAAATATTTAGCGGGAACATTTATAACAGCATTATAGGCTAAAGAAGTATCAAAATTATGTGTCCCTGAAACATTTATCTCAATATCTTCATAGTTTAAGGTAAAAGGTTTTAGAGCGACCTTTCCGTCTTTAAAAGTTAAAGATGTTTTTAAATTTTCGAGATTTAATTTTTTAGTATCTAAAAAGCTGAGGTTTTGTTGTAAACCTTGCAATAATGGAGATTTTTCGGTCGAGATTTTTGAAGATAATAACTGTGCCAATAAATCACCACTCAATGAATTCAGATCTGGTGTAAAATCGTTGTTTAAATTACCGGATAAACTGATGTTGGAGTTAATTTTTCCTTGAATAACATTTGCAATAGGAGCCAATGCTTGAAATAGTTTTAAAGATTTAAAAGATTCTCCAATATTAAAATTATTGATATCTAAATCCATTTTAAAGGTAGAAATAGCTTCTTTGGTAGAAACACTACCATTAAAACCTAATACACCGCCAAAAACACTAGATTTCATGTTTTGTAATGTTGCTTTTTGATCTTTAATTAATAGTTGACCTGATACATTTTTCAAGACAATATCGTCATATAAAACAGTAGTAGCTTTAGCATCAATAGTACAATCTAAAAATGAAGGTATTTTAATTTGCTCTTCAGATATGGTGTTAGTTTCACCATTTTCATCATTGGTTTCTGTTTTAGAGACCATAAAATCATTCACAGAAAAAGTGTTTGATATTAGCTTAAAATTTCCTTCGATGCTTTCGTCGTTAAATAGAAAACCTAATAAATTTTTAATGGTACCTGTTGTTATAAAATCTGTTTTACCCAATTGCGCATCAAAACTATTTAATTGGACAACTTTTGGAGTAAAAGTAATGGTTGCTTTTTCTACCTTTAAAGGATTGCTAAGTTCTGTAGAATTATACTCAAAATTGGTTAACTTAAACACCCCGGATGTTTTGGTGTTTTGATATTGTTTTTTCTCAATAGAAAGCATATCAAAATTTGTGGTTGCGTTTACATTTAAGATTCCTTTCAACCCTTTTACAGCTTCAGCAGGATATACTTTTTCAAGATTTGCTAAGTTTAAGTTTCCATCTAAATGTGCAGAAACCTTCATGTTTTCAGTTATGTCTAACAGTTTTGCGTTGGCATTAAAAACGGCTTCATCAATAGTAAAGGATAATTTATCGACAACCACATAAGTATCTTTTGACAAGCCTGTTTTATTTACAATTTCGGTATTGATGTTGATGTTTTTAAGTGATTTCGGTAAGTCAGGATACTTAAAAGAAGCATTATCTGAATTGATTGCAATATTAAATTTCGGGATGTGATTATCATCTACTATTCCTTCAACGATACCTTTTACATCAAAATTTCCTGTTGTTGTTACACCTTCAATATTTTTAGAATAGACTTCAGGAATCAAGGCTAAGAAGTTTTTAAAATCTGAAGAAGGCGTTTTAAAAGATACCTTAACCTCTTGATTATTTTCATTGATTTTAACAAATCCGTCAAAAACCAAAGGCAATTGATTTATGGTTGCCTTATTATCTAAAAAGCTATAGATATTTTCTTTAAAGTTGATTCCTAATACAGCATCTAACTGAATTTTATTGTTATTTAAGTAGGCAACACTATCCTTTAAAAATGAAACTGAACTTGTTGTTATCGTTTTTAATTCAGATGTTGAAGAGGATAAATTTCCTGTTCCTGAATGATTAAAAGCGGTTAATTTTAATGAGATATTACTTGATGCATCATCATAAGTAATATTACTGTTTGTTATTTTATAAGACTCTAATCCTAATTGAAAGGAATCGTTATTATTTGAACTAACTTCTTCCATATTATTTTTATCGATTGCAATATCATAATTTGCATTCCCACTAGTATCAATTTTAATAGCAATTGTAGCTTCATCTACAACAAAATCAGTAATGCTGATACCATCAGATTCGCTCTTAAAAATATCTTTAAAAGGCATTTTCAGATAAATTGCATTGGCACTAAATAGCGTATCGCCTTCAAAAGGAGTTTTATTTACTAAAGAGATCTGTTTTAAGGAAACTTCGGCATTTGGGAAACTACTCCATAAACTTAGATCAGCATCTTCAAAGTCGAGTGTAGCATTGACATTATTATTAATGGTTTTCTTAACCAAATCAATAATTCTACCTTCAAAAACTATGGGTATCATGATAACAAAAACAAGACATACCAATACTATAATTGAAAGGATTTTTAAGATTTTTTTCATTGTTTAATATTTTCTAAATTTAGATTTTTATGTCTTTGCGAAGGAGGAAGAACCTTCGACTCCGCTATCATTGCATAATTTTTTTAAGTTGCTGTTTTGTAATTAATTATCACAAAACACTCTAATGAGCCTACGCTCGGTATCTTCAATAAAAATATATTTTTCATCTCGTTAATCCTACCATTGGCGTAATTTTATAAGTTGTTGATTTCTAGCAAGATATTTATAACACCCCTAATAGTACGCCTCAATATAAGTTATTTTACTTAAAAAAAGTAAAACCTACAAATACGAATCAATGTTGTTAAAATAATAACGAGTTTTAGTAAGATAGATTTCATTAGCTAACGGATTTTATTTGTTAAAAAAATCAACAATTTTTAAAAAGGATATTGAAAGTGAAAAATTGTACTTTTGCATAAAAATATAATATAGTAAATGGAGCTTTCTTTAATTCCGAATATAAAACATACAGATAGTAATAACTTTTTTTTATTAGCAGGACCTTGTGCTATTGAGAGTGAAGATATGGCAATGCGAATTGCCGAAAAAGTTATTGCAATTACTGATAAATTGGAGATTCCTTATGTATTTAAAGGAAGTTTTAAAAAGGCAAATCGTTCAAGAGTAGATAGTTTTACAGGAATTGGAGATGAAAAAGCACTCAAAATTCTACAAAAAGTAAGTACAACATTTAATGTACCTACGGTTACCGATATTCATGAGGTTTCAGATGCGACTAAGGCTGCTGAATATGTTGATGTGTTACAAATTCCGGCATTTTTGGTGCGTCAAACCGATTTGGTTGTTGCAGCTGCTAAGACAGGAAAAGTGGTCAACCTTAAAAAAGGACAATTTATGAGTGCTGAAAGTATGCAACATGCTGTGAAAAAAGTAATTGATTCTGGTAACGATAAAGTTATGATTACCGATAGAGGTACAATGTTCGGTTACCAAGATATGATAGTTGATTTTAGAGGAATACCTACCATGAGACAATATGCTACTACGGTACTCGACGTAACGCATTCGTTACAACAGCCTAATCAATCATCAGGTGTTACCGGTGGTCGCCCTGATATGATAGAAACCATTGCCAGAGCAGGAATCGTCAATAATGTAGATGGTTTATTTATTGAAACACATTTTGATCCGGCAAATGCAAAATCTGATGGTGCAAATATGTTACATTTAGATTATTTAGAAAAGTTGATGAGTAATTTAGTTGCAATTAGAAAAACAGTAAATACACTTTAAATTTATTTTAACATTACAGCTGTAATTTTTTCGAGCAAATAGTGTTTTTAATTAGCATGAAGTTACTAATCTCAACCCTTTTTCTTTGGTTTTCTTTAACCAATATACATGCTCAAAACTTTGAAAAAGTAGATCAAAGAGTAGGCTTATACCCTAAACAATATGCTTCGGCAGATCAATTAGCAGATCAAATAACTAAAGATTTTAAGAGTGATATTGATAGAATTCGTGCTATTTATACGTGGTTGGCGATAAATGTTTCATACGACCTTAAAACACTGTATACCGGTGAAGCGAAAATAAATTTCAGTTATACAGACCAAGAAGATTTGCAAAGAAAATTAACAGCAATTAATACACATATAGTTAATAAAACATTGCGAACAAAAAAAGCAATTTGTGAAGGGTATGCTCAAACATTTAAAAAAGTTTCTGAGCAGATGGGTATTCCTTGTATGTTGGTAGGAGGGTTTTCAAAAGTTGGTGTTAGTGATATTGGAATTGATCCAACTGTTGAAAATCATGCTTGGAATGCAGTAAAAATAAATAACAAATGGTACTTAGTTGATGCTACATGGGGTGCAGGTTACATTAATGGCGATAAATGGGTACAACGGTTTGATGATTTCTTTTTCTTGACTGACCCTAATAAATTTGCCTTAACGCATTATCCATCAGAAAGAGGATGGTTATTCACTGAAAAAAGTATTACAAAAAAACAATTTTTTGAATCTCCAATTTATGATAAATCTTTTTTTAGTAATGGATTAAAATTGTTATCTCCTTTACAAGGCGAATTATTTGTAAAACCCAATGAAGATATAGTCTTTACAATTGGAGCAATTGAAGAAAATATAACACTATATTATATCTTTAATGGTGATAAATATAGTGAAAAATTAGAGCCAATCTGTACTAATGAAAAATGTACGTTTAAGATTCCTTTTACACAAAATAGAAATACAGAATTAATATTATTTGCTAATAAACGTACAATTTTACAATATAAAGTGAGTGTTAAAAAATAGGATTAAAATTTACTTCCAAATTTTTTGATCCTTAACTGAATAAGCATCTTGTAATACATCAATTAATATTTTTTCATCAATATCTTCTAATTTTTTATAACGCAGTGATTTCATCATTTTTCGCCCTTTAGTACACATGTATTCTAAGTGAACTGTAAGATGAGCAGCATTCCAAAAACCCAGATCTACATAATCTTTTGACTGATTAACCCGAATTATTCATGGATTTTCGTTATGAAAAGCTAAAATATCAATAGAATTGGGAAGCGCAGAAGTTTTTTAGTAAAATAATTGTAGCCCAATTCTGAGCTAACAAATTTTGAGCATTTTCAATTATAGCAGGTAGTTTGGCTTTGGAATAGAATATTCATGAATAATTCGGGTTAAGATAACACAAAGGTCTGTTAGAAATATAGTAAAAAGGAATCTTGTATTTATATTTTAGCTCAGCATCGGGAATATACTCAAACCATTTAGCTTTTCGGGAGTCAAAAATTCCATCACCTAAATTATCGTATTAATTGATTAATAATCAGTTATTTATATGTTATTAGTTTGGTGTTTTGAATACTATTTAGTATC
>JAKISU010000081.1 GCA_021648445.1 Flavobacteriaceae bacterium | reverse complement strand
TCAATTTAGATACTCATTTTTTGCAAAACAGAGTTATAAAGTGTCTGAAAATTTTATCAAATTTGGATTTTGAAATTTATATGTACTGGTTTTTAGATTTATTCACACTGTGAATAATGCGGGTTAAGCGGATGCGTAAAGTTGATCTGCAGATCATAGTTGGTTCTTACCTTAGTAATCAATCTATCATCATTGTTATCTCTAAAAATAGGATGATGCATCCATTCACATTTTATATTTCCTCGATAAAAGATAGTGCCTTCAATACAGTGTGTAGTTATTGGTAAATTATGCTGTTGACAATAAACCCAAAGTGGTAATAGGTCTTTATCAAAAGGATAATATCCTAATGCAGGATAAATTTTAATTCCTTTATAATGACCTTTTAATTCACCATTAGTGCTATCACCTTCTAAACAATCTTTTAAAATACAATCTTTAAGGATTACCCAATTTTTCGATTCACCATTAACTTCCCGTTTTTCCCATTCCCAATCAAAAAACTTTTTATCCTTATTTTTCTTTGTATCTCGAACCCTTCTTGGATCAACAAAAACGAAAGGGATAAGATATTCAACATTGGTATCCTTATTTTCAATGCTTCTATTGATATCATTTAACTGTTCAAGGTAAGGTTGTTTCGGGCGCCAGGCTTTCATATATTCCATATCCATAGGTAGAACTACAACTTTTGACCCCGGTTCATACATTTTTATCAGCCGATCAAAAATACTCTTTTGTGTTTTGTATTTGGCGAACTCTGCAATGGTTAAATAACGATGAATAAATTGTATGGTCTTGTCGGAGGGAACATATCGCAATTGTGAAATTAGTTTCTTTGCTAATGACCAAAATAATTTTGCAATATGAGGATAGAAGAAAATCAAAGCGAATATAATAGCTGCCTTATAAACATCTTTTACATTACAAGCCACTAAATATTTAGCAAAACTTTCTTCAAACCAAGATTCCATCTCCTTTTTACCTGCCCAATCTAAAATGAAAACTAAAACATTAAAAGACAATACTAAGGATACTACATAATCTATATATCTAATAATAGGTGTTGTTCTAATAAATGAAATCACCTTTGTTTGAAAAGACCAAAAGGGCTTAATAATATTTTTAATCCATTTATATAGTTTAAACAATCTAAATACAAGTCCAATATGTAATAAGTAATAAAATGGCCATGGTACAAATGTCTTTGCTATGAGAGGTGGAATATTCTTCTCTGTAAAAATATGTGTATGTATATTAATTAAAGGTAATTTACTCATAATATAGGTTTTTGAAGCACCATTTTATAAAAGTACTATAGATTGTGATGCGTCTCCGACGGGCATAAAATTAAAGTCAAATGTGGCATCAGATGCTTTTAAAGTGGTCAACTTATCTGCAATCATTTCAAGATGTTCTTTTTGACGATCGGTTAGTTCGTCTTCAGGATTGGCACTGAACCAAAATGTAAACGGATTATCTACTTCTTCTTCATTATTACTTTTTTGAATCTCTGAACCCCTTCTTGAATTAAAAATAAGGTCAATTACTTCGGCTTCAGGATTAGTATGTGTTCCATTACCACAAAAAACATAATGATCAGCAGTAATTTTTTTACAGAAATTTTTATCAATATTTGCCGAGGCTCCATGATGTTGAATTTTCAATACATCTACATGAATTGAACCTGACTTATTTAATTTCTTATTCTTTTTTAAACCTTTTAAGATATCATCAGCGTGACCATCTCCTGTCAATAGAATAGATCTGTTATCTACTTCTATTAAAAACATAATAGAGGCTAAATTAGGAATACTAACTTCACCTCTATCTCCCAGTGATAAATCTATTGATCCACTATTTATCAGCAATTGTGATAATTCTGAACTTCCTAAAGGTTGATCTAAAGAAGTCAGATTAAGGTTAGAATAGAACTCAATTAACTCAGAACGATGCTTTTTCTCCCATGCTTTCCAATCATCTTTTAATTTATTCAAATCTGAAGTAAAAGGACCTATAATTGTAATAGTTAAATCTCCAACTTTATGACTGTTCTTCTTAATTGATCTTTGATTACATTTAACCAGTTTCCCGTTAAATTGAGGATTCAATGCAATGTTTAATTGTTCTGGTTGTATCCGTTGAGAAAGTGTTATTCCTTGTTTAATGCCTGTGGCCTTATTATGAACTTCTTCTAATAAAGTATTATCTAAATACTTTATCGTTGCTTGTTCAATAAGGTATAAAGCATTTGTTACTCTCGGTAGTGTAGCTCCTAAATTATAAGATTTTGCAAACGAATTATGCCATATAGATTTAATAGTGGGTGGTTCAGGATGTTTTGGCTTCTTAAAATCATTATTTGTAGGATTGATATTTTGATGATGATTAAAAACTCTCCAATCTGTTAAAAGTTTCATCAATGTTAATACACCTACAATATGGTCTGCATCAATATGTGATAAACATAAAAGATCAATAACTTCATTGTTTGCTTTTATCTGTTGATTCAAATATGGCGCGACTGAATTGTTAAAGCTAGTAGTCATACCTCCATCAACTAGAATATTGTTATTCTTACCATTTCCGGCCGGATGCGAAATTAATAGACAATCTCCTTTTGAGGAGCGAAAAATTGTTAGTTTCATATATTAATAATTTAATTTCATATTCATATACTAATTGAACCCGTTGTACATTTTGAATAATGTAGATGAAAACAAATGTCAGTTCGAGTGATCCGCCAGAGGCGGATTGTATCGAGAACTATTTAAAACGAAAAATTCACTAGTCCCGGAAGTTTCGGGAGACGAAATTTCACGCAAAATGCACAGCAGATTATTTGAATTCAAACTCCTATTCTGCTGTTATATCTTCATGATTCATTAATTTAATGGCTTCCTCTAAACATTCCTCAACATTAATAATTCCGAACCCTGTATCATTTTTCCAATCATAATTAAAGCCTGTAATTGGTAAAGATGTTCTTTTCATTATTCCTGCAATTTGTACAGATGTTAATTGAGGATGTTGTGCCAATAAAAGCCCTGCCACACCACATGCATAAGGACTTGCCATACTGGTTCCTGTTTTAGAAGCCCATAAGGCATCAGCACCGGTAAAACCACTAGCAGCAATTATATTTGTACCTGGAGCTACAATCTCCGGTTTTTTTCTATTATCTCTAGATGGCCCTTGGCTACTTGTAATATTTATTTTATCATTTTCAACATCATAATTTCCAACTGCAATAACATTATGTCCGCAGGCTAGAGAGTTAATTGATTTATTATCTACATTTGTTCTTTCACTAAAAAATGAGGGGAAATTCCAAAAGGTCTGAGCTCTTCTTACCGGGTCATCTCTTTCTATCCATGCATCAAAGCTTCCATCTCTTATTTCTTCACCAATAAGTTTTACTTTCCATAAACCTGCACGAACACCAACAATTTCTTGAATATTTAAATTCGGGCTTATATAAATTGCTATTTGATTGTCTCCGTTTGCAGGATGATATATCTTATTGTAGATACTAATAAATGAAAGATCTTCCAATTGTTGATTTTCTATAAACTGCTGAGGTTTAATAGGGCCAATCCAATCAAGACCGGGAGGTTTGACCTTTACAGAAAAACGATCTTGAGGTTCATACCAAATTTCGAGCTCGTTTTCTGATAAATCACTAATACCATTACCAACTACATGCCAGTCAAGGATTGTGTTAAGACCCTTATTTGTAATCTTTCCAGAAGTATGAATTCTTCCCATTACATAACCAAAATCTTCAGTAGTGAGCCCTTTTTCTTGTCCTGCATTACCTGTGGCAACACATAAACAACGCCCTTCTTCGGTTAATTGTGTATCAATCCATCTATTTACAGCAGAACTGCCGTCATGTGCATGACCATTGGTTCCTAAGCTAATGTTTATTGAAATAGGTAAGTCTTTAAGTTTTGCTAAATTCAATAAATAATCTACTGCATCAGAAATTCTTGATGAATCTGTAAATGTTTTTGAACGATGTTCATCTTCCGGAGGTAAGGAAATTAAAACTCCGGCGATGTATGCATGACTACATACACCTGTATTTCCTGCTGCTATACTGGCAACATGTATAGCATGAGAAGAAGGGAATTTCTGTGATTGTGGTTCAATAGCATGAACGGGTGCACCAATTTGAGAACTAGCCTTTATAGCTTCATTCATTTGTTTTTGATCAATCACACTACCATAGTCCAGATCTTGAAAATCTGTGCCCTTAAATTTTACATTTGGTGGAGATCTATGCATGCCATTTTGATCCCATATAGAAATGAATCTGGTATTGTTATTTTTATCTAAAAAGTCAGAATGTGCAAAATCAAAACCACCAACGTCAATAATCCCTATTATAATATCTTTTGCATTATTCTTTATTTTTTTATTTTTAAGCTGTAATCCCAAAGGTTTTTTTTCAGTAGAAAGCGCAAAACTTGTTAAGGGAGGTGTTAGCACCGCTTGGCTACCTTCAATAGAAATAATATGATTACTTTTTGCTAAGTTTTTAATATCATCAATAATAACTGTAGCTTTTATAAGATTTGCACAAACTCGTACATTCTTAATCCTTTTATTAATAACTGTTTTTTTGTCTTTAGGATATACTTCAGAGAGTACATCTTTCCAGCTACTACCTGTTCTTAATTCAATAAAAACATTAGCCAATACTAGATTTGGAGGGTCTTGTTTTAAAGATTTTTTCTTAAGAACTTTTTTAGAAACTTTTTTCTTTGGACTCTTTATCAATGGATGAAGTTCTTCAATACCATCAGACACAGCATATTGATAAGACATCTGATTGGTTATATTCTTAAAAGCTTCGGCTTCTAATACTACATTACTTGTTGCAATACACTTGTTTGATATTGATCTTATTGCATTTACCTCGTTACTCCCGTTTGCTATCATACGTAGTCGAGAATAAATCTTTGCTGATGATTCTAGTTTTTTCTTATTTTTTGACATTTTATTATCAAGTTAAAGGTTAAAACCCTGCAATTTCATTGCAGTTACTTTAGTTTCTATAAACTTTATTTTCATACAAAAGACATTGAAAAGAGTTCTTACAGACGTTAAAAAGAAGAATTTCATTCTTCAATTAAAACTATGGATTTCCAATCCATAGTGGTTTATTTAATATTTAATAAAAAGTATCTTTTTTTCTAAGATTTAAAACCTCTAAGTTAGTTTATAAATAAGAGCAAGTCAACGGGGATTTTTCCCCTTTTTTCAAAACCTAAAGTTAGCAAAAGAAAAATAGAAAAACTTATGGTAAAACCTCAAAAGTTTTGAAGTTTTACTGATCAACCTATTGCATTTCAGTATTTTTTAAAAGCTGTTAAAAAAGTTTTAGTATTAATAAAAAAAGGTACTGAATTAAATAAATCCAAAACAAACCATATTAATTATAAGCGGCTATCAAAAATATCAAATTTATATTGGTGATATTTTATATTTGAAAAAAGAGGATAATTATATGATGTATGTAGTAAAGATAAAAATATTTTAGCCAGAGAAACTATTGCTGAATCATTGAGTAATCTATCAAAATCATTCGCTTAAGTTCACAAATAGTTTCTTCTGAGCGATAAAACTACTTAAAAAAATTCCAATTCACTATAGCTTCTTTAAGTTCTGGATTGAATTTTTCATCATCATCATTATATCGACTGCAAATACTTGTAGATGTGTACATACAACCATGTATAGCATTTTTAAGCCTGACAATAGTTAATTTTGAAGTGTTTTTAAAATGCTCTTCCCATAATTTTATATTTTTTCCTATAGGTACAAGCACATCATGTTCTCCATATATATTTAATATTGGGCAACCTATTTCAGAAAGTATTTTTTTTTGTTGGATCATGGCTTATTATTCTACTAAAATAATTAGTCTTTATTAACCATGAAACTCCCAAAAAGTGATATTGCAAATAAATTGAATACACTTAACCAAATATAGAATACAATTGGTTGAGTGCTAGTATATAGATTTAATTGGAACAAATAATAGAACAATATAATGTTCACAATAAAAAACAGATATGAAAAAGTTAAAACAGAACCAATTTTAAATTTGGAGGTTACAACTAAAAATTGGTAACATTAGTAACATTACCAGAAAAGTTCCTGAAAATAGCCATTGCATATTGGAAAACCCATTTGATATACCCATTTTATCATGGAGTGGTCACAAAATAAAATATGATGCCAGCAGCATAAAGAAACAAACAAAGGGGCAAAAACTATTTTTAGTCCTGAAGATTTAATTGAAGTATATTTTTCAATTAATTTACCTGAATTATACTTTGCTAAATTGGTGTTTAACATATCGGCAACCGTATGGTTAGTGGCGTGTTAAAATGTCGAAACTTCGGTAAGCACAAACTTTAGATTTAGCAATTAGTAGCCATTAACTATACAGATTATTGTAGCCAGTTTTTACTTTGTTCATTGAAACAAATCTTTAGGTTGTATTACGTCAATTTTCACTACTTTCCCGTTTTCAAAAGTGAAGATTTCAACAATATTCCTCCCTTTTTTATCCGATTCTTTTAACCAAACCTTATCGTGCATAATTACTTTATTGTCAATTTCCACTAAATGCTGAATTTCGGAACGAACATTCGGATGGTTTTTGAAATGATTTGCTCTGTTCAGTTTTAGTGCATTTCTTCCGTTAACTTTCATTTCAGATTCGACGAATACTTGGACTTTCTCTGCAAATCCTTTGACATATTTTTCCGCATCTTTTTCATTTACGGCATCTATCATCTCTTTAATTATTCTACTTTGCTTTCCCTCAATAGAATAGTTCGTTACGTTTTGTTCATTACACCCAAAAAGAGTAAGTAAAGTTATAATTATGATAATTAATGGTATTGTTTTCATTGTTGTTGTTTTTTAAGTTTGCAACACAGTTTTAAATGCATTGCAATATGTTATAAAAGTTTAAACTCTACCGAGTAATTGATAAAATCGACTGACTGATTTATAAATTCAATAATTTAAATATTTTTTTTTCTAAAATTAGAAGGTGTTAATCCTGTAAATTTTTTAAATGAAGTGTTAAATGAGGAAAGACTGCTGAAACCACATTCATAGGCAATTTCAGCAATTTTTATGTTTTTATAGAATGAAGATGTCAATTTAGATTTTGCTACATCTATTCTATAAGAATTAATAAGGTCAGAAAAATTTGTATTATATCCTTTATTAATTATATGTGATGTTAAATATGTTGGTAAGGATATATATTTGGAAAGATCTTGAAGAGTAAATGTATGGTTTAGATAAGGTTTATCAAATTGCAACATTTTTTCAATTTGACCTTTATAAAAAGAAAATTCTTCAGCATTTATATTTATATTATTATATTTTGAATTATTCTTTTTCTTATCAAAAACCCTGTGATTTAAAATTCCGTAAAAAGCAATAACATAAATAAAGATAGCATAAATTATTGGTCCGGTTAAATATGGCATAATGCCTAAAATATAATTTGAAAAATAAGCAAACTGGATACTAGCTGCACCAATCATTAATAAACTCAACCAAACCCATTTTTTTGAATCAAAACTTCTTTTTTTAATATATCCATAAATTAATACGGACAACGAAATGAAGGTATAGGTTATTTGATGATACAGTAAAAATGCATAACCCCCTTTATACCAAAAATTGGCTTCACTAACTTTAAATAAAAATAGAATCAATAACAAAGCCGGAATAAAATGAAAATAATTTAATTTATTCCATTGTTTTGGGAATATGAAATATAAGAGATATAATAAAAGTGTAGGACCTGATGCAATATGAGCCATAAAGCCCAGATTAATAAACCAATCTGGAATAAAATCTAAATATACCCAAAGCAAAGATTTAATAATTCGTAGGGTAATAAGTAAGAAAAAAAGAGTTAAAAGTAAATTGGTAGTATTCCGTTTTTTTCCAAAGAACAAGTAAAACGACATAAATATGCTTTGAATAGCCCCAAAACTACTTATGAGCAATTCCATATCTCTTGAGATTCTTAAAGCTTTCACAATACTTATGGTTTTTTATACAATATAAAAATTATTTATTTAAATATTTATTTTTTTATAACAAAATAAAGAAAATCTTGAAACCGACTACCCAGAGGTTCGAAAGAAATGCTGCTTAGGATGATTTAGGGTTAGAAATTAATCATTCCACTAATGAAGTTACTGTTGATCCGAATAAAATTAATTTCGAAGACTTTCAAAATGATGTTACAATGCAAGAGCAAAGAACTAATAATAACTCAAATAATGATTCTATTTATCTTAAGGTTAGTAAGAAAATGGTTAGAGTGAATTTTTCTAATCTTTTATATATTGAAGGTTTAAGTAATTATATAAAGGTATATACTCTAGATAAGTTGCTGGTGGTCTATGAAAGGATGAGTTTTCTTTCTGAAAACTTACCTTCTAACTTGTTTATGAGAGTTCACAAATCATATATTGTAAATACAACAAAAATAAAGTTATATACCAGAGAATATGTAGAGATTGAAAAAAATCATATTCCTTTAAGTGCTACTTATAGGAATGATTTAATTTCATTTTTAAAAAGTTAAACCTGATTTTAACCTTATAATAACTAAATTACCGAAAATTGGAGTAGGAATTTAGAACCTTTAAAACGATTCTTTTTAAACTAGCTAAAATGAAAAAACAAAATTTTAAATTAAAAGAAGGACAACCTTTTATACCTTTAAATAAACTTTTACAAGTTTTAGGCATTGCCCAAACAGGTGGTCATGCTAAAATTATAATTCAGAATAAAGAAGTAGTTGTTAATGGAATTATAGAAACCAGAGTTAGAAATAAATTAGTAAAATCTGATCTTATAGAAGTTGGTGATTTTTCTATAAAAATTTTATAATAGTTTCATTGTACATGACAAAAAATATTACTATTTCATAAACATCTGAATTTTAATCTTTTACAAAAATGTCATTTCGAGCGCAGTCGAGAACTTGTTTTGTTAAAAGGCTTAAAGAAGAGGTCTCGACTGCGCTCGACCGGACATTTAATAAATTCAACTGATTTTTGTCATGTACTAATAATAGTTTGATTAATCTTCAGGTGGAAAACCATGAATCTCTTCAAAAACAGTATCAAAGTTTAACCGTAAATACGAATTGAGTTTTTTCTGATAATCTTCTTTAAGCCAAATAAGAAAATTATGTGTACTTCTACTTATACATTTTGCATATTTATGTATGCGGTGGTCAATATCATCATTTAGCAATTTGGCCAATATAAGCGCATCGTAAACATCTTCACTATTTTCAATGCATATTTTTCCGTGTTGAGCTATTGAACGTTCTAATACAACTTTAGAGGATTCTCCTTTAGTTGTAGCAGCAATATAAGTTGTCTTAATATCAAAATACACCTCATCTGATCTCACGAATTTACTTCGAAGTTCTTCTGGCATTTCATATCTAAAGTTACCCTCTAATTCTTCATCGCTTAACAGTCGTTCTAAATAATAATCAGGAGACCTAAAAATAGATTGCCAATCTAGATCTGCTCCCCAAGGACCAAATCTATGATGGTTATTACCTAAATCTATTACCGAAAAAGTAGGTTTATTATTTAGAATTCTAGAACCACGACCAATCATCTGGTAATAAAGTGTCAACGATTTTGTTGCTCTGTTCAAGATAATTGTATTTATTGTTGGCTCATCGAATCCGGTTGTAAAAATACTTACAGAGGTTAAGATTGCATCTGGTGTTTCTTTAAACCATTTTAAAATTTGCCGGCGCTGTTTTTTGGTAGCAGTATTATCTAAATGTTCAATTGGAAGTCCTGCAGCTTTAAATGTGTAATAAACCTGTATAGAAGTATTTATTCCGTTATTGAATATCAATGTTTTTTTACCTTCTGAATGTTTTTGATAAGTGTGCAATAATTTATCTAACATAATATTACTCGAATACAGATCTTCAGATGATTTTACAGTATAATCACCATTTGAACCTACTTCAAGAGATGTTAAGCCCATGTCATATTGAAAAACTTCTGCGCTAGCTAGAAATTCGTTCTCAATAAGTGCAGTGATGGTTTCACCTACAATCAACTCATTATAATTGTCATTCATAGGTAAATTCTTGTTAGAACTCAAAGGTGTAGCTGTAACTCCTAGTATAAAAGATTTCTCAAAGAATTTGAAAAGTTTTGTGAAAGAATTATAATGTGCCTCATCTATGATTACTAAACCAATGTCAGAAATATCTAGTTTGTCATCATTCAAGCGATTGTTTAGGGTTTCTACCATAGCAACAAAACAACTATACTGTTCCTGATCGTCTAGATTAGCTGTACTGTTTACTACTTTATTTACAACACCAAAACCGGTAAGCATTTCTGAAGTTTGATTGCAGAGCTCTACACGATGTGTCATTACCAACACTTTCTTGCTATGATGTTTTAAATATTGTCGAACAATTTCAGAAAAAATAACCGTTTTCCCTCCGCCAGTGGGTAATTGATATAATAAGTGATAGTCGTCCGGTGCAGTTTCAAATTTTTTAAATATTTGGTTGATAGCACCTAGCTGGTAGCTATATAATTCTTTGCCTGTTTTCTTTTCTTGCAATTCTATTGCTATTTCTGCCATATTATTTTTTATGTAGATTTACAAAATTAGAACATTATTATCTAAATAACGTGATTTTGATATAATTCACCTTCCATTTATTTATTTTCCTTTTTTGGCATAGGTCCTCTTAAATGAATAATCAATCCGTTTAAAAAATTTCGCAATATTTGATCACCACATTCCATATATTTTGGATGGTCTTCTTTTCTGAAAAGAGCGCCTAATTCGCTTTTGGAAACTTTGAAATCTACCAAAGCACAAATTTTTACAATATCATCGTCACGTAATTTATGTGCTACTCTCAATTTTTTAAATATATCATTATTTGTTAATCCCATGGTGCAAATTTTAGTTTATTAATTGATTGCATAAAATCTCTGCAACAATATATTAATTTGCCTAATATATATTGAATTTAATTGAAGTTTTATTTTTATAACAATGTTTAAATATATGTATTACAATGTCTTTTTGTTACTATATATCTGCATTTAAAAGAATTATAAAATAATTTTTATACCTACTAACCTATTGTTTTTAAAGAATTTATTGTTAAAAATGTGTTAAAATAGTACTTTGCAATACAGAGTACTGTAACGAATTTGAATTTGCCTCGTCTAGTAAGTATAATCAATTAAAAACAAAAATTATGAAAACTTTAAATAACTATCAAAACAAATTAAGAATTAGTACAGCTAATGGTAATGTTTGGAATATGAAAAGACGTTACAGATAATTAAACATTTTATAAATCAGTTAAATAAATACGTTATGAGACCTATAAATCACATTCAACAAAGGGTAACTAGCTTCGTATTAAAGCAAATAAAGCTAAAGTACCACACAATAAATACCAACAATTATAAAAAAGGTATGTTTATAGAAATAAAACACTAACCAAACTACATTTGCTTTAGCATCACAAAAGGCTAAGTTTTAGTTAATACTAAAACTTAGCCTTATTTATTAATGATTTATTGTACAATATTGGTTTCTTTAAATTCAATCCCTAATGCTTTTTGAATTTCATGTATTCTCTGCAATTCACTTGGAATAATCAAAGCAATAGAAACTCCCGTTTTACCTGCCCTTGCTGTCCTACCACTTCTATGTGTATAGTATTCTAATTTTTCAGGTAGTTGATGGTGTATAACAAATGCTAAATTATTAACATCAATACCTCTTGCAGAGACATCTGTTGAAATTAATATTTGCAAGGTTCCTTTTTTAAAAGCCCTCATTACTTTATCTCGGTCTCTCTGTTGCATATCACCTTCAAGAGCTGCTACTGAAAAACCTTCTTCTTTTAATACTGAAGTCAAATTTTGTGTACCTGCCTTGGTTCTGCAAAAAATAATACCTCTTTCATCTTGCCTTTTATCTAATATTCGAGTCAAAAGCCCTACTTTTTCTTTTATGGTAGTTTTAATATAACGATGCTCAATATTTGCATTGACCAACGCATTTTTATTAACTTCAATCCGAATTGCGTTTGGTGACATATAGGTTTTGACAATTCGTTGAATTTCATCAGGAAAGGTTGCAGAAAATAACCAAGTCTTTCTTGAACCTCCGGTATATCTTAAGATTCTATTTAGATCTTGTTTAAAACCCATACTCAACATCTCATCTGCTTCATCTAATACAAGTGTTGTAATATTTTTTAAATTTACCTCCCCCCTTTCAATCAGGTCAATTAGTCTTCCTGGCGTAGCAACAATAATATGAGTGGTTCTTTGTATTGATTTTATTTGTTTTTCTATTTTCTCTCCGCCATATACCGCTTCTACAAAAATCTTGTCATCAACATATTTTGTAAACTTAAATAATTGTTTCTTTATTTGTTGTGCCAATTCTCTTGTAGGAGATAATATCAATGTTTGTACGACCGGAGAAGTTACATCAATATGATGCAAAATAGGCAATCCGTAAGCCGCAGTTTTACCTGTTCCGGTTTGAGCTAATCCAATAAAATCTGTGTTAGATGCTAATAAAACGGGAATTGTAGCTTCTTGAATTTCAGTTGGGTGTTTAATTCCTAACTCCTTCAAGCTTTTCACAAAATCTTTACGGATTCCGAGGTCAAAAAATGTAGACATACTTTTATTATTTTGCTTAAAAATGCAAAAGCACCATAATTTATGGTGTTTTTAATGTATTAAGATTACTTTATGAAGTTATCTCAAAGTAAGAGATTTAGATTTTTTTAACACGAACGGCATTCATCCCTTTTTGGCCACGTTCAAGTTCAAAACTTACTTTGTCATTCTCTTGAACTTCTTCTGTCAAACCGCTAACATGTACAAAATATTTTTCTTGAGTATCTTGTTCTTGAATAAAACCAAAACCTTTTGAAGTGTCAAAGAATGCTACTTTACCTTTTCGAATAGGATCAACAGCATCTTCTCTATCTTCCATTTTAGGAATACCTAATTCTATGCTGGAAGCATCTACTTTTATTTTCTTTGAAGGATCTGGTGGCGTATCAGTAAGCTGTCCGAATTCATCTACATAAACGAACATATTATCAAATCCGATACCTTTAGAGTTTGAAGCTTTACGTCCTTCTTTTCTTTTTAGTTTATCTTCACGCTTTTTTAAACGCTTTTTTTCTCTTTCTTTTTTACCAAAGGTTTCTTGCTTTTTAGCCATTCATTTTTAATATTAAAGTAGTTTCTACTAGTTGTAAATATTTATAGGATTTCGGCAAAGATAAGATTTCTATTTGATTTTAAAAAAATAGGCTCATTATTAAAAATATAAGCCATATAAAAGCGATAATATTTAGACAAAAATAATAGTGACGCTAATCAGCGCCACTATTATTATATAATTCCTTAATGCTTTTTCTATTTTCTCACTTTTTTGTCTTTGTTAGCTTTCCCTTTAGCTTTTTTAGCGCCTTTCTTTCCTTTACTTTTACCTTTTTGGACTTTAGTTTTATGTGTCTTCTTTGTATTTGGTTTCTTTTTAGCAGTCATAACCTTTTTACTACCATCAGGTTTTTTTACTGCAAAAGCTCTCTTTTTGGTGTCATCAGCTTTATTGACTCCTTCTACCCTTTTCTTTGTCTCATCAGACTTATTGACACCCGCTACTCTAAACGTATCACCTTCCGGTTGCTTAATTTGCAAAGCTCTTTTTTTGTTGCCATTGGTTTTATTTACTCCAGCTACACTTACAGTATACTCACTACACATAGGAACCCGAAAAATCGGGTTTAATAATTTGAAATTTATCTGAGAGTATTTTCTCAAACTCTTCTTCTTTCCATATTTCATTATCTAGAAAATGTATTACTTGCTTTCTAA
>JAKISU010000080.1 GCA_021648445.1 Flavobacteriaceae bacterium | reverse complement strand
TAAAAATCAAAGCTATATGAAGCAGATAATCACAGCAAGCTTAGAAAACACCAACGCAAGAAATGAGTATTTATATACAATTGAGCATCTTTACAAAGAAAACAACGCTATATTAGACTAAAGCCAATAATGTTTAAAAAATTACTTCTTGCCTTTTTATTAATTAGCTCTTTTTCTTACGGACAATTTATCGTTAAAGGAGAGTTGCAGTCTGCTGAAAATTACCCTTATATGATAATGTATCAATTACAGGGCGCAAAGCAAAACTATATCGCTCATGACTCTATAAAGAATGGTAAATTTTCAATTACAATTCCTGCGAAGCAAACCTCAGGTATTTATCGGTTGATTTATGATATAAAGAATAGATTATTTGTTGATTTTATTTATGATAATGAAAATATATCCTTGACATTAAATCCGAAAAAGCCTAATCAATCTGTTATATTCACGGCTTCTGAAAATAATAAGATCTATCAAAATTATTTAAAAAAAATACAACCTATTCAGCAAAAATTAGACTCTTTACAGACTGTCTATTTTAATTTATCCGATAAGGCAACAGAGAAAAAGTTTAGCAATCTCTATCAAAAAAACTATACTAATTTAACTGCTACTCAACAACAATTTGAAGCACAATCAACAGGAAAGCTTGTAAATCATTTTATCAAAGCAAGTGCAAGGTATAATGCTGAAGATCTTATTAAAAGTCCTGCCGAATATTTAGCTTCAGTTAAAGAACATTTTTTTGACAATATAGATTTCAACAGTAAAACATTGTTAAATTCTACCTTTATCAATGATAAGATCAATGATTATATTTTTCATTTAAATACTTCTGACGATAAAAAAATACTTACTGAATTGTATAAAGAAGCGATAACAACTGTAGTTTCTAAAACTAAAACTAATCCAAATTTTTCTAAAGGCATACAAGAAGGTTTACTTTATACTTTTGCTAAGCAAGAAAATATTAGTATGGTAAATAATGTATTGAACCACTATTTACAATTACCTAATGAATTACAAGATCCTGATTTTATAGGTGATATTAAAGGGCAATTAAAAACTGCTATTGGCAATATTGCGCCTAATATTTTATGGAGTGAAGATAGTAAGTCTAAAAGCCTACATATGCTAAGCGATTCGTCGTATTATTTAGTTGTGTTTTGGAGTTCCTCTTGTGGTCATTGTCTAAAAGAATTGCCTTTATTAAAAGAGTATTTAAAAGACAAAAATAATGTTGAAGTACTCTCAATTGGGTTGGAAACGGAAGAAAGTAAAATGAGTTGGAAAGATGAAACTTACTATTATCCTGATTGGATACATATTTATGGAAAAGATAAATGGAAAAATAAATTTGTGCGTGATTATGGCGTAAATGCTACGCCATCATTTTTTATATTAGATGCTAAGAAAAAGATATTGGCAAAGCCGGATGATGTTGAGGAGTTGAAAGTGTTTTTTGAAGAAGAGTTAGATGTTGAAAAATAAAGATACATTTCAGTATCTATTTAATGAGATGCTGAAACTCCCGAAGCGTCGGGACAGCATTAGAAATGATAAAAAGCATCCTCTAAATGCTCAATGGTAAACTTACCTTTTTGGTTGACGATGGCAATAATATCAAAGCGTATTTCAATATCTAGATCTTTAGAAATTACATATTCATCAATAGCTGCTACCAATAATTTTATTTTTTTAGGGTTTACAAAATCTTGAGGATTCCCAAAATCTAACGTAGAACGCGTTTTTACTTCAACAACAGCCAATGTCCCATCTTTTTCAGCAATAATATCGACTTCTGCTTTTAAATAGCGCCAATTTTTATCACGAATGGTATAGCCGTTTTTAATTAGAAAATCAACAGCTAATTGTTCTCCTTTTTTACCTAATTCGTTGTGTTGTGCCATAATTTATAGATTCTTCAGTCGTCATGCCATCCCGCGATAATTATCGGGAGTTATCAGGACTCTCTCTGAATGACAGCAGAGTGTCATTATAGAGAAAGAGATTCCCTGCTGCCGGTCCGCCTGCCGGCGAGGCAGGCAGGTTCACTCCGCTATGCTACGTTCTGAATGACAATTACTTTCCCTTAACTTGTTGCGCCGAGCCATCGTACAAAAATTTAACAACAGTCTTATTATCTTTTACTTTTAAAGTAATTGTTCTTCCTAAAATTAGGGTTCTGTTATCTCTAATATGTCCGGCAGGAAAATCAAAACTTACCGGAAAATCAAAATCTTTTACTGCATCCAATACTATCTCTTCAGCAGTTTTACCAAAATCGGTGTCGCTTTCTCTGATGTCAGAAATTCCTCCTACAATTAATCCTTTACAATTGTCAAAATAGCCGTTCCGTTTTAAATTCATTAACATTCTATCAATATGATATACATACTCACCTATATCTTCAATAAATAATATTTTACCATCAACATTAATTGAAGATTTTGACCCTAACAAACTGTATAAAATAGATAGATTCCCTCCTACAACTTGTCCGGTTGCTTCCCCTTCTTTATTGAAATCAGAATCAGAAACTCTATAGATAATCTTCTTACCGAACAATGCTTTCTTTAATGATTTTTGTGCCTTTTTTTGTTCCTTATTATCGGGTTTGTAGGTGATTGGCATCAGTGCATGCATGGTTTCTATTCCCAATTTATTTATTTCATTATGAAAAACCGTAATATCAGAAAAACCAATCAACCATTTAGGGTTTTGTTTAAACTTAGTAAAATCAATAGCATCTATAATTCTAACTGAACCATATCCTCCTCTAGCACACCAAATCGCTTTTATATTTGGGTCATCAATGGCGTTTTGAAAATCTTCTGCTCTTTGAGCATCAGTACCTGCAAAATGAAAATTTTGTTCGTATAAGTACTTTCCTAATTTTACGTTCAACCCCCATTTTTTCAATAGTTCAATCCCGGCTTCTACTTTTAAAGTATCTTTCATAATTCCTGCCGGAGCAATGATCATTACCGTATCTCCTTTCTGTAAATAAGGTGGTTGAATTAGCTTTGAAGGTTCTTGATCTACAAATGCAAATACACTACTAGATAGCATAGTTACAACAACTAACAGCAAAAATCTATTGATAATCGTTCTCATCATGAATACTTTTTGTAAAAATACATTTTTATAGATAATTCAGCGTTGGTTTTCTTATTTTTGCCAAACCAATTTTTTGAAATGAGCACTCCTAAGAGATATACTATAACTGCTGCATTGCCTTATACTAACGGACCTGTACATATTGGTCATTTAGCCGGTGTTTATGTACCAGCTGATATTTATGCACGATACCAACGTTTAAAAGGAAATGATGTTGCTTACATCTGTGGCTCTGATGAACATGGAGTTCCCATAACCCTTAAAGCTAAAAAGGAAGGAATTACACCACAACAAGTGGTAGATAAATATCACGGCATTATTAAAAAGGCGTTTGAAGATTTTGAAATTTCATTTGATAATTATTCACGTACATCCGCTAAAATTCATCATGAAACCGCATCTGATGTTTTTAAAAAATTATACGATGAAGGAAAATTTATTGAAGAAACCAATCAGCAATTGTATGATGAAAAGGCAAATCAGTTTTTAGCAGATAGATTTGTTGTTGGCACTTGCCCAAAATGTGGATTTGAAGAGAGTTATGGTGATCAATGTGAAAATTGTGGCACCAGTCATAATGCAACTGATCTAATAAACCCGAAATCTGCGATTACAGGCAATACGCCGTCATTGAAAGAAACTAAGCATTGGTTTTTACCTTTAGATCAATATCAAGATTGGTTAAAAGAATGGATCGTTGAAGGACATGCAAAAGATTGGAAACCAAATGTATTAGGACAAGTAAAATCATGGATTGATGACGGTTTACGCCCAAGAGCAGTAACTCGTGATTTAGATTGGGGGATTCCTGTTCCTGTAAAAGGAGCGGAAGGCAAAGTATTATATGTGTGGTTTGATGCGCCAATCGGATATATTTCTTCAACCAAAGAATGGGCAGCACGTGAAGGAAAAGATTGGGAACCTTATTGGAAAGATAAAGATACAAAGTTAGTCCACTTCATAGGTAAAGATAATATCGTTTTTCACTGCATTATTTTTCCTGTTATGCTAAAAGCTGAAGGAAGCTATATTCTACCGGAAAATGTTCCCGCTAATGAATTTTTAAATTTAGAGAACAATAAAATTTCTACTTCTAAAAACTGGGCGGTTTGGCTACATGAATATTTAGAAGATTTTCCTGACAAACAAGATGTATTACGATATGCTTTAACAGCCAATGCCCCTGAAAATAAGGACAATAATTTTACCTGGAAAGATTTTCAAGCACGAAATAATAATGAGTTGGTTGCCATTTTCGGCAATTTTATCAATCGTGTTTTGGTATTGACCCATAAATACTATGATGGCATAGTACCACAAGCAGGCAAATTATCTGATGTTGATGAAGATACTTTGATGATGTTGAAAAAATATCCTCAAATTATCTCAAAATCTATCGAACGATACCGATTTAGAGAAGCGTTGATGGAGCTAATGAATTTAGCGCGTTTAGGAAATAAATATTTGGCAGATGAAGAGCCTTGGAAACAGATTAAAGAAAACCCGGAACGTGTAAAAACAATCATGTTTGTCGCTTTACAAATCGCAACAGGACTCTCTATATTGTCTGAACCATTTTTACCATTTACTTCTAACAAACTCAAGTCTATTCTTCGTCTTAACGAGCCCGCCTACCGGCGAGGCAGGGAGAGAGGTACGAACGACGTGGTTACCTCTTCAGATAATGAGATTGCCACGAACTCTACGAGTTCTCGTAATGACATTGTCATTCCGACAGAGCGAGGAACGAGTGATGAGGAGTCTCTTTGGAATAAAATTTCGTTAGCTAAAACATTACTCCCTTCCGGTCACCAAATCGGAAAAGTCGAACTGTTATTCGCTAAAATTGAAGATGCTGAGGTTCAAAAACAATTAGATAAATTAGAAGCAACCAAACAAGCCAATAAAACTGAGGCTTCGGGAGTTGAACCTCAAAAAGGTGTAATTGAATTTGATGATTTCACCAAATTAGATATTCGAGTTGGTACTATTTTAGAAGCTGTAAAAGTACCTAAAACTAAAAAATTATTACAACTTAAAGTTGATGTGGGCATTGATATCAGAACCATTGTTTCTGGTATTGCAGAAAGTTTTTCTGTAGAAGAAATTATCGGACAAAAAGTTACAGTATTATGCAATTTAGCACCAAGAACTTTACGCGGAGTTGAAAGTGAAGGAATGATCTTAATGGCTGATACACCTGATGGTAAACTTGCTTTTATTGAGCCTGAAAATAGTGAAATTAAAAACGGTGAACAGATAAGTTAATCTTATATCTTTGCAACATGTATAAAACATTTCTTTTTGTTTTTATGTTGAGTTTTGGCTTACCTTCTTTGGCTCAAGAAGAAATTATAACTTTTGAAGATTATTTTACAGTACGTTTAGGGATAAGTAATAGTTTTAATTCTTTTGAGATAAATAATCAAGAAGATGGAAGTCGCTTTTTGATTTCTCCAAATCAAAAAATAATATCTACAGTTACTTTCCTTTTTCGATCTGTAGAAATTGATATAGGATACACTCCTACTTTTTTAAAATTTAATAATGATAATGATAAAAGAGGAAAATCAAAATTATTTGCTCTAAATCTACGGGGTTATCTTGGAAAATGGATGCAAAGTTTGGATATTTATAAAACCAAAGGATTCTATCTTGCCGATAGCAATCTTGACTTCCCTAGTGGCGAGACAATTACATTACCTGATCTAAAAGTTTTTAAAATTGGCGGAAGCACTTCCTATATTTTTAACGATAAGTTTTCATTCAGGGCAATTTCTTTTCAGAACGAATGGCAGACTAAAAGTTCTGGTAGTTTTATTCCTCGTATGAGTTATTATTATACGAAATTTTCTGATAATACTCAAGAGAGTTCAAAGTTTTTTGATGTTTCTGTTGGGCCTTCTTACTATTATAACTGGGTATTACATAAACACCTGTTACTATCTGTGGGTGGCTATACAGGAATAGGATTAAATGTTTCAACTACTAAATATGAAGATGCATCTTTTAATGAAAAATTAACAAGTGCCGCTTATGATTTAACCGGAAGAACGGCAATAGGTTATAATTCCAATAGATTCTATACCGGTATAACTACAAATTTCAACCTGTTTTTTCATAAAGTTGATCGTTATAGCCGAATTGAAGACAAACAAGTTTTTATGGAATTCTATATAGGATATAGATTTAAGGCTCCAAAAAGCTGGCTGAAGGCAGCCAAAAAAGTAAATAAAAAACTCGGATTAGAGTAAGTGTAACATCTACAATATAGACTATTTTAAGCGAGGTATTATTATAGTTAAAAAGTACCTGTTCCTTTTGAAAACCAATGTCATTTATAATTTTGTAATGGTATATTATACAGTCAATTTGGTATTAAATGTGAGTGGTATGAAAAATTTCATTAAATTTATTGATCGTTAAACCATTAAATTTCAAAAATTATGACTAAAAATTTAGCTTATTTAGTACTATTATTTGTAATACAAATAGCAACTGCTCAAACCGATACTACAAATTACGACATCATTCTTAAAACCAATGGTGAGGAAATGGAAGGAAATATAAAAGAGATCAACGATGATGCTATCAAATTTGTTTATAAAAATGAATCCATAGCATATAAAGTCAATAAAGGTGATATTGTTAAAATTACTTTTTCTTCAGGAAGAGTTGAATTTTTTAATAAACTAACCACTCAAAACAGTTCAAGTAATTCGAAGAAATTTAATCTAGAAGATCATCATAATAAAGTAGCCATTTTACCCTTTGGATATATTAAAGATCAAGAAGATGGTTCTCGAGCTATGTCTAACAAAATCCAAAATGAAACCTTTTCTCTTTTTAATAAAAATAGAGCCGGTTTATCTTTTCAAAATACGCAAACAACAAATGCTTTACTTATAAAAGCGGGTGTTAGAGATAATAATATTCAAGGATTTACTATGGGAGAAATTTGTAATATATTAAGTGTAGAGTATGTTATTCAAGGTGTCGTTTCTGTTGAAAGAACCACACAATCAAATATTAACACCTCTTCATCAACTACTAAAAATAAAGGGAACAACGCGTATGTAACAAAAAACGGACGTATTATCGGAGATGTTTTTGGTAATGGAAAAAGCAAAACATCTTCATCATCAATCTCCACAAATATTCAGAATTATGCCACTTCAATGACTATAAATATCTATAATGATAGAGGAGATAGTATTTTTAGTCAAGACCATACTTCTTTTTGGAACACACAAGATGCGTATAAAATTACGTTGAAATATTTGGCAAAAAGATCTCCACTTTTTAAAAGGTAAGACCATGAAAAAAATATTTTTTTCATCCCTAATACTATTGATTTTCGCTTCTTGCACTGAGAAAAAGAATCCTGCTGAAAAAGAATATAAAACTGCAACGGGTAAAATCATAATGATTGCTGAAACCCATCCTGAAGGTGAAAGTTTGAGTACCGTAACTATTAAAACATTAGATTTTGAAACTAATGAAACTTTTACATTGACTGATATTGATCCTCTAGATAGTATTTTAGTGACCGATGTAAATAAAGACGGTTTTGATGAATTATATATCATTACTAAAGCTGCTGGATCTGGAAATTATCTAAATATCATTGCTTATGCTTCGAACAATGATAAAAGTTTAACCTCTGTATATGTACCTGAAATCAGCAATAAAGATATTGATAAAAACGGATTGTTTCATGGATATATGGGACAAGACAGTTTTAAATTTGAAGACGGTAAAATTGTGCGTCAATTTCCTGTATATAATGAAACTGATTCAAATAGTAACCTTACAGGAGCAACTAGAGAAATTTCTTACTTTTTGAAAAAAGGAGAAAATGGATGGAAACTTGAAATAAAAAATCCCATTCACAAGCAGTAAAATAGAAACACATGAAACGAGCATGTAAAACTTTTTCTCACTCAAAAGGAATGATTAATAGCGAACAGTCCCGAAACTTCGGGATTACCGTTAAAAAACAATCCCGAGTACTCGGGATAAACACATGAAAAAGTCTCATAAATATCTAATAGGGTTTCTCGTTTTTAGTTGGATAAGTTTTATTATTTGGGAAATTTATGTCGAAAAATGGGCTGCCAATGAAACCGGACCTGTTATTCGAGTTGATCTAATCATAATCATTCCCGTTTTATTAATCATAACTATTTTTGTTTTATATAAACTGTTTAGGAAAAACGATGAGGAGGTAAATTAGCTGTATTCAGTAAGCAAAATTATATATTTGCAGATATTAAAATCAGTTAATGTATCTAATACGTTTTATTACTTCGCACACAAATCTTCCTGAAAAAGGAATTCAAAACACCGTTCAATTATTGAATCAAGATTGTACCATTCCTTTTATTTCTCGTTATAGAAAAGAGCAAACAGGTAATCTTGATGAGGTTCAAATTGGTGAAATTGTTAAGTATAAAAACATTTATGAAACACTCGAAAAACGAAAGGTTACTATTCTTAAAGCATTAGAAGAACAAAATGTTTTAACTAATGAATTAAAACAAAAAATTGAAGCTACTACTAATCTAACAAACTTAGAAGATCTTTATCTTCCTTTTAAGAAAAAGCGAAAAACCAAAGCTGAAACTGCACGCAAAAACGGATTGGAACCATTGGCAAAAATTATCATGAGCCAACGCGCAGATAATATTGAGTTTATCGCTTCTAAATACCTGAATAATGAAGTCACAACTGAAAATGAAGCATTAGAAGGTGCGAGATATATCATTGCTGAATGGATTAATGAACGAACAGATATTAGAAATAGTATTCGTTCTCAACTAGAAAAATTTGCAACTATAAATACGACTGTTGTTACGTCAAAAATTGGTGATGAGAAAGCACAAAAATTCAGAGATTATTTCAATTGGTCTGAAGCGTTGAATCGATGCCCTTCACACCGATTATTAGCCATTTTACGAGCCGAAAAAGAAGGGTTTATTCGCGTAAAAATAGAAATTGATGACCAAAAAGCAATTGCTAAAATTGAAGGTAGAATTATTCGTTCCAATAACGATTGCGCTGCACAAATAAAATCGGCTATACAAGATTCTTATAAACGATTATTATTTCCGGCATTATCAAACGAAATTTTAAATACTGCAAAAGAAAAAGCTGATGAAGGCGCAATTACTGTTTTTTCAAAAAATTTAAAACAGCTATTATTAGGAGCTCCATTAGGCGAAAAAAATATTTTAGCGATAGATCCAGGGTTTAGAAGCGGCTGTAAAGTGGTGTGTTTAAATGCGCAAGGCGGATTAGAATATAATGAAACAATATATCCGCATGCACCACAAAACAATTCAAAAGAAGCCATAAAAAAAATAAGTTCATTGGTTGACGCCTATAAAATTGAAGCCATTGCTATTGGTAACGGAACTGCCTCACGTGAAACAGAGCAGCTAATTAGAAGAATTCGATTCAATATCAATATTCAAGTTTTTGTAGTAAGTGAAGCCGGTGCGTCTATTTATTCGGCTTCAAAGATTGCCCGTGATGAATTTCCAAATTATGATGTTACCGTAAGAGGCGCTATTTCTATAGGTAGAAGATTAGCTGATCCTTTAGCTGAATTGGTAAAAATTGATGCAAAATCTATAGGTGTAGGTCAGTACCAACATGATGTAGATCAAACGAAGTTAAAAAACGCATTAGATTCAGTAGTTGAAAGCTGTGTAAATATCATTGGAGTAAATATTAATACTGCAAGCACATCATTATTGAGTTATGTGTCGGGTATTGGTTCAAAATTAGCTGAAAATATTATCGCTTACAGAGCTGAAAATGGGGCATTTATTTCAAGAAATGCTATTAAAAAAGTACCTAGATTGGGTGGAAAAGCATTTGAGCAAAGTGCTGGTTTTTTAAGAATTAAAAATGCTAAAAACCCATTAGATAATTCAGCAGTGCATCCTGAAAGTTATGCTATTGTAACTAGCATGGCAAAAGATGAAAATAGTAGTGTAGCCGAATTAATTGGCAATAACAACGTTTTACAACAATTAGATTTACAAAAGTATTGCACTAATACAGTTGGTTTGCCTACCTTAACAGATATTATTAAAGAATTAGAAAAACCGGGATTAGACCCACGTTCAACAGCGAAAGTTTTTACATTTAATAAAGATATTAGAACTATAAATGATGTCAAAGAAGGTCAATTACTTCCGGGTATCATAAATAACATTACTAATTTTGGATGTTTTGTTGATATTGGCATCAAAGAAAGTGGATTAGTTCATGTCTCTAATTTATCAAATACCTTTGTTAAAGATGTAAGTGAAATTGTGAGTTTACATCAACAAGTAATTGTTAAAGTGTTGGAAGTTGATATTGCTAGAAAACGCATACAATTATCTATGAATTATAAATAATTTTTACTTAATCAAACGTTTCATTTTCCTTAGATGTTTCCTCTTTCTTTTTATCACTTTTTCTAGGTGATAATTTATATATCAAATACCCAAAGCCTACAACAAAATGTAGAATTACGGCTACCATTATAAAATAATACCAAAAGTTTGAATTTTGCATGATTTTAATTTAAAAAACAAAGTTAAGGTTATATATGTGGTTTTCTTTGTAATGAAAATTATTCATATAAAAAAGAGCACGCTATGGCGTGCTCTTAAATTACTACTCAGTTAATACAGTAAATTTACAATTTGTTCCAACTCTACAACGCTGACAAACTCTCTCCTAAATCAATCCGAAGTATCGTTTAGATTTCTTCTTAACTGATTTATCCTCTTTCTTTTTCTTCTTTTTTTTAGGCTTCATTTTTTTCTTTACTCTAGAAATTTCACAGTTAACAAAGTCAACAAAGCTATTGTTTAAGCCTCCTTTCTTAGCTTTTTTTAATGTTGCTAATGCTAATTCGTATTTTCCGGTAGCTTCATAAAGCAGCCCTTTTTTTAGAAGTAAAGATGCTTTGTCAATTCCTTTAATCTTTAAAGCAAAATCGATAAGCTTTTCTGCCTCTTCAAAATCATCATTCCATAATAAGGTTTGTACATAATATGGATAGATATAATGTGTTTCTATATCTTCAGACAACGCTTCAATATAATATTGCTTTGCAGTCGTGTAATCTTGTAACTGTTCTGCGTAAATTCTCCCCATTAAACTTAAAGCATAAACATCTCTAGGATTATAAGACAATGCATAGTTTAATGCTTCTAACGTTTCTTCAAGATTATATGAATACGCGTCTAACGCTTTAAACACGTAACTATTATGTAAATTTGTTCCCATTACTTACTATTTATATTCTACATTTTTACTGGCATCATGAATTTAACATGATACTTTTCTAAAACTGATTGAGCTATTTTTACAGGAAATTTTACGTATAAAAAAAACCGAAACAGTTTAATATTGCTTCGGGTTTTTCATTCTGGAAAGTTTATTTACAGAAATACCGAAGCCTTAGAAATGACAATACATCATTCTCTAGTTTTTGAAATGTTATACTATGTTCTAACATGACTTCTATAATTTTTTATTAATTACTATTTGATGTTAATTCAAATGCGATGCAAAGATGAAATTATTATTTAAAAAAACAAAGATAAAAATTAAATTAATTTACTGATTATAAGTAAGTTATGTTTAAATTTAAAATAGGATATTCCTGTCCGTTTTTCAACGGATACTGGATTTTTTGCAATCGTCTGTCTACTTGATGCTTATCTTTCAAATTGATTTCTATGTTTTTACACTTTATTCAATACTTTTTTTAAAATAATTCATAAAAAAAGCGTCCAATTTTTTGGACGCTTAACTATATTTCTATTTTTTCAATTAAATTACTGCAAAATAATGTTTAAAAATAGCTAC
Source organism: Flavobacteriaceae bacterium (assembly GCA_021648445.1). Lineage (GTDB taxonomy): Bacteria > Bacteroidota > Bacteroidia > Flavobacteriales > Flavobacteriaceae > Aureibaculum. Next base: position 2,006 of record JAKISU010000080.1, on the reverse strand, counting down.
AGAAGTCCTGTATCGATGGAATAATTCTTCCATTCCTCGATAATTCCACTGACAAAACAGTGAATTTGGCGCAATATGTAAATCTATTCTTTTCATTTGTGGTGCAAATATGCTAATTATAATTCATACTATTCAACTAATTTTATATTTTCCTACATCTTAAAACTAAAAAAGAGCACGCTAAAACGTGCTCTTCACTTTTTCTTTTGCTTAGTCATTTTTGTTTCCAAGCATCAGTTATTCATTAACGACAATTTCTGTAATATATTTCTTTACACCTTTTTTATCTTTATAACATCTTGATATTTATTCTCAATTTTTATACCCTATTTTTTTTCGATCTTTTTCTTTCGGTTTTTCTAACAATCGTTGAAGCACTTCGTAAATTTCACCAAATTGTGCTTGGTATTTAGATTCCATTTGTTGTATTTTATCTATGATCTCTTCATAGTTATTAGCTAGTTTTCTAAGTTGTACAAAAGTTTCGATAATGTGTACGCTCATTTTAATAGCTTTATTACTATTTAGTACGCTTGATAACATCAGTATACCATGTTCAGTAAAAGCAAATGGAAGATATTTTGAATGCCTTCCTCTTTTTAAGGGCGCAATTTGCGACCTTAAAGCAGTATATTCATCAGTTGTAAGTTCAAACATAAAAATTTTTGGAAAACGATTTATGTTTCTCCTAACCTGTTCTTTTAATCTTTTTGTTTCAACTCCATAAAGTTCTGCTAAATCTCTATCTAACATTACTTTTTGGCCTCTAACTAAATATATTCTACTAGTGATTGTATCGTTGGGAATTATAATTTCTTGACTTATCATAATAAACTATATTATTTTTAAACTCATAGGATGACAAATATCAATTGTGAATACAATCATCCTATGAGTAAGAAAAGTACTATTCGCCTTTACTTCCTAAAAAAAGAATTTCATTACAAACTATTTCGGTAATATATTTTTTAACACCCTCTTTATCTTCATAAGATCTTGATGTTAATTTTCCTTCAACTGCAATTTCTTTTCCTTTTACTAAATATTTTTCAACCATTTCGGCAGTCTTATTCCAGGCAATTATATTATGCCATTGTGTGTTTTCAACTTTCTCTCCTTTAGCATTTGTATAACTATCATTTGTAGCTATAGAAAATTTTGCTAATTTTTTACCGGAATCTAATGTGATTACTTCCGGGTTGTTACCTAAGTTTCCAATCAACTGTACTTTGTTTCTAAGTGTGTTCATAATTTTAAATTTATTGTTAAACAGTTAAGATTTGTCCTAAACTCTTCAGGACTTTTGTTGGTGCAAACATATTTCACTTTGCAAGCACAAGTCGGTAATTAAACAGTTACTTTCGTTTGTAAATGAATGTAGTCGTTTGTAAACGGATAATTTATATCTTGCAAGTCCAAAACTAAATAATTATGAATCAATATTTTAAATTACTTTTTTATACAATTTTTATTGGAATCTCTCTAAATGCTTATTCACAACAATATACATCAAACACTTTGCAACTTATCGAAAATGCAACTTCTCCCAACGCTACTTTAGAAGATGTTTCATGGATTCAAGGTCATTGGAAAGGAGAAGCTTTTGGAGGTATTACTGAAGAAATCTGGAGTCCACCACTTGGTGATTCTATGATGTTTGTTTTCAAATTGGTGGTAGATAATAAGGTAGTTTTCTATGAGGCTGGCGGTATTCGTCAAGTAGATAAAACGCTCTTCTTACAATTCAAACATTTTCATGGAGACTTTAAAGGTTGGGAAGAAAAAGATGAAACGGTAGATTTTAAATTAGTAAAAATTGAAGATAACAAAGTGTATTTTGAAGGTTTTACATTTGAAAAAATTAGTGATAATGAAATCAATGGCTCTAGTCTAAAGTAGCGTTTATTTTTGTATATTTACATTAACCTAGATGCCATTATGGATAAAACAGCAATAGAAACGTATTTTAGAGATTTGCCAGAATTAGATCAGAATAGTTTATTATC
>JAKISU010000079.1 GCA_021648445.1 Flavobacteriaceae bacterium | reverse complement strand
ATGTTAAGGTCATATATCTGAATATCAACACTATAAAGATACTAAATAGTATTCAAAACACCAAACTAATAACATATAAATAACTGATTATTAATCAATTAATACGATAATTTAGGTGATGGAATTTTTGACTCCCGAAAAGCTAAATGGTTTGAGTATATATCTACACCATCTAATGAGATGCCACTCATTAAGCCTAAACAATATTTTTTTTGACTATTCATTATTTCGTAAAAATACTATAAGATTTTTATAAATTCCGTATCTTTGAATGCTTATTTGATGTATTAATAAACAATTTTTCAATAGTATGGATTTTAATCTTACCGAAGAACATATAATGATTCGCGATGCCGCTCGCGATTTTGCACAAACTGAATTATTGCCGGGTGTTATTGAACGTGATGAGAAGCAAGAATTTCCTCATGAGCAAGTTAAAAAAATGGGAGAGCTTGGTTTTCTAGGTATGATGGTAGATCCCAAATATGGAGGTGGTGGAATGGATACCATTTCTTATGTATTGGCAATGGAAGAGATTTCTAAAATAGATGCTTCTGCTTCTGTAGTGATGTCAGTAAATAATTCTTTGGTATGCTGGGGTATAGAAGCTTATGGAACCGAAGAACAAAAACAAAAGTATTTAACGAGGTTGGCTACCGGTGAAATTATTGGTGCTTTTTGTTTAAGTGAGCCGGAAGCCGGTAGTGATGCCACTTCTCAACGCACTACTGCAATCGATAAAGGTGACCATTATATTGTAAACGGAACAAAAAACTGGATAACCAATGGCGGAAACGCAAGTGTATATTTAGTAATTGCTCAAACTGATGTTGACAAAGGACATAAAGGAATCAACGCTTTGATTCTTGAAAAAGGAATGGAAGGTTTTGAAATTGGTCCCAAAGAAAATAAATTAGGTATTCGTGGTTCTGACACTCACTCATTGTTATTTACTGATGTTAAAGTGCCTAAAGAAAATAGAATTGGTGAAGATGGTTTCGGATTTAAATTCGCAATGAAAACATTAGCCGGAGGTCGTATAGGTATTGCATCACAGGCATTAGGCATTGCGTCAGGCGCTTATGAATTGTCCTTACAATATTCTAAAGAACGTAAAGCTTTCGGTAAAGAAATTAGCAAACATCAAGCCATCGCCTTTAAATTAGCAGATATGGCTACTGATATAGAAGCTACAAGACATTTGTGTATAAAAGCTGCCTGGGATAAAGATCAAGGTAATAACTATGATCTTTCTGGCGCAATGGCAAAATTATTTGCCGCAGAAATGGCAATGCGTCATACTGTAGAAGCTGTACAAATTCATGGTGGTTATGGATTTGTAAAAGAATATCACGTAGAACGTTTAATGCGTGATGCAAAAATTACACAGATATATGAAGGTACTTCAGAGATTCAGAAAATTGTGATATCTAGAAGTGTACTGAAAGATTAAAACTACAAAAGATAAATTCCAGTCTTTGTCATTGCGAGGAGCTTAACGGAATGATTGAATTTAGTTTTACTTTATTGCGACGTGGCAATCTTTTTGTTTGAAATTAATTAGCGTGTTTAGAACTTTTTAATATAATCGAATACAATTGCAATCCAGATGATGGCGCTATATTCTTCAATGGTTTTCTATCATTCTCTTCTTTTAAAGAATCTTTAATAAAATTTAAAGTCAGTTCACCTGCTCCTAATTGAAATAATACGCCCATCATTAATCTGATCTGATAACGTAAAAACCCTTTACCTTTAACTCTAAATACATAACTTTTTTCAGGAAAAAAATTAGCGGTGTATATATTATTTTCGACAATCTCACAATGGGTAATTGTTCTTTTAAAAATAGTATGTTCAGAAGGCTTTGTGCAATATTTATGAAAGTAATGCTCTCCTTCAAAAAGATTGGCTCCGGCTTTCATTAGTTCTATATCTAAAACTTCTTCTAATCCAACGATAAAAGGAGCGGCAAAAGGGTGGTTCTTTCCACCAAATGAAAAAAAGTATAAATATTCTTTCACTTTAGGTGTTTGAATGATGTTAAAACTTTTATTCACTTTCTTCAAAAAGGTAGCTTTTATATCATTTGGTAAGTTTGAATTTAAATTCTCTATAAAAATAGGTTCATCTATAGGTTCTTCTACAAAAAGTTGAAAAATATAATTATTTGCAGACACTTTAGCATCTGTTCGTCCAACTCCTAAAGTTTTAAAATTATGATGATCAAAAACAAAAAACAGTGTTTTATCTACCATTTCATGGATTGTTTTTGCATTGGTTTGCTTTTGCCACCCATGAAAACGAAAGCCTAAAAATTGTATCGTAATAATATAAGAAATTTCATATTTCATAATGTCAAAACTACGACAAAATCAGAATCGATATTGACAAAACTATCTTATTATTCAAATAATTAAAGGTTCATAAAAGAGAAAATATCATTTTTTTCTCAAAACTGCATTTTTATGAGATTCTAAAAATATAAATAGTTTTTTATTGATACCCGTTATTTGATATATCTATATTTAATTAAATTATCATTTTTATATTTTTAACCCTATTTTTTTAAGGGTATTGAATGTAATATTAGTATTTATCAATTACCTACCCCTATGTTTTTAAAAATTTATACATACATTTGACCGCTTTAAGAGATTATAAAATAATAACTAAAAGCAATTCAAAATGAAAAAAACACAACATTCCTTACTATTCTTATTGACCTTTCTGACAAGTTTAACCTCTTTATCTCAAGAAGAAGAAAAAAAGGAAGAAGAGAAAAAAATATCATTTAGCGGTAGTATAGATGCCTATTTTAGAAACAACCTCAATGCGCCAAATAATGAAAATGCTGTTGCACCGGGATCGTCATTTGCAAATTTGTCGGGTTTTGCACTTGGCATGGCAAACTTAGTAGTTGATTATGAAGGAGAAAAAGTTGGCTTTGTAGCTGATCTAGTTTACGGTCCCCGCGGTGAGGATGCTACTTTTTTATCTCCGCTTTTAAGACCGGAAGGAAGTTCAAATATTGTAAATCAACTATACGCATACTGGAATGTAAGTGAGTCTGTTAAATTAACTCTAGGAAATTTTAATACCTTTTTAGGGTACGAAGTAATCTCACCCACAGGAAATTTTAACTATAGTACATCTTATCTATTCTCTTACGGTCCATTCAGTCACACAGGTTTAAAAGCAGATTTTGCACTGTCAGATGATTTTAGCCTAATGTTAGCTGTTATGAACCCTACTGATGCTACAGAATTTAACCCTAACGGAAAATATGCATTTGGCGCACAACTTGGGTATGCTGACCAATTCTTAAATTTCCTATTAGATGATGGAGCATTTGAAATAGATTATACAGGAGGTGTAAATTTATCTGAAAAATTCTTTTTGGGTATTAACGCTGCATTATATGACAATGGCAATAGTGGTGATGCAAAAGCAGGATTTGCAGGTGTAGCCTTATATCCCCAATTTTCAACTTCTGACACTTTTACCATAGGCCTTAGAGGTGAATATTTTGTTGAAACCGGAGATTTTGGAGCAATAGGGACAGGAGTTGAAGATTCAAGCGTTTTTGCCGCAACACTTTCAGCAAATATCAAAGTTGGTGAACTAACAATTATTCCTGAATTACGTCTTGATTCAAGTTCAGATGAATTCTTTTTAGATAAAGATTTAAATGCTCAAAAGAGTTTGAGTTCATTTGTTTTAGCTGCTGTTTATAAATTTTAACCAATCAACAAATTATATCATGAAAAAAATTGAAGCAATCATTAGAAAATCAAAATATCGTGAAGTAAAAGAAGCGCTTTATGATGTTGGTGTTACATTCTTTACGTATTGGGATGTAACCGGAAAAGGCAATGAAAAAAAAGGTCATGTCTATAGAGGTGTTACTTATAGCACTAGCGACATTCAACGAAGAATCTTATCAATAGTTGTAAATAATGAGTTTGAAGAACCAACTATCAAAGCCATTCTCAGTTCAGCAGCAACAGGAGAAGTTGGTGACGGTAAAATATTTGTGTCAGACATACAAGAGTCTTACAGAATAAGAACAGGAGAAAAAGGTAGTGAAACTTTAAAATAAAAAATCAATCAAATAAAAATTTAGCATGGAACTATTAACTACAAATAATGTATGGATGATGATCTGTACGGCACTCGTTTTCTTTATGCACTTAGGTTTTGCATTGTTGGAAATCGGTTTAACAAGACAAAAAAATACAATTAATGTATTATTTAAAAATATATTTATTATCACGGTTGGGCTGTTATTATATTGCTTAATAGGCTTCAACCTAATGTATCCCGGAGAATTTAATGGGTTTTTCGGATTTGCCGGATTTGGCTTAGATTCTCCATTAACTGCTGATGGTAATTTAGACCTAGCCTATAATGAAGGTTATACCTATTGGACAGATTTCCTTTTTCAAGGAATGTTTGCAGCAACCGCTGCAACTATTGTTTCCGGTGCAGTAGCTGAGCGTATCAAAATCGGACCATTTATGATATTTGTAATATTATATGTAGGTTTAGTGTATCCTATTGCCGGTTCTTGGAAATGGGGTGGAGGATTTTTAGATAAACTAGGATTCTATGATTTTGCAGGCTCAACATTAGTACATTCGGTTGGTGGATGGGCAGCTTTAGTAGCTGTTTGGCTATTAGGTGCACGTATCGGTAAATTTAAAGAAGGTAAAACTGCAGTGATTTTAGGACATAACATTCCACTTGCCACAGCCGGTGTATTGATTCTTTGGTTAGGATGGTTTGGTTTTAACGGCGGTTCTGTATTATCTGCTGACCCTTCATTAACTTCATTAACATTAGTTACAACTTGTTTGGCAGCAGCAGCCGGAGGTGTGGGTGCTTTTATACTATCAACAATCTTATATAAAAACTATGACCTAACCATGTTTTTGAATGGTATTTTAGGCGGACTGGTTAGTATTACTGCCGGTGCTGATCAAATGAACCCTACTGATGCCATACTTATCGGAAGCATTGCCGGTGGAATTATTGTATTAGCAGTTGCATTTATTGACAGATTAAGATTAGATGATCCTGTAGGCGCAATTGCCGTACATTTAATTTGTGGTATTTGGGGAACATTAGCAGTTGGTATATTTGGCAACATGGCAGGGTGGAATCAATTTGTAAGTCAATTAACCGGAGTTGGAGCATATGCAACAATTTGTATCGTTTCAACTTTTGTCATTCTGTTTACATTAAAGAAAACTGTTGGGATACGCGTTTCTGAAAAAGAAGAATTAGAAGGTCTTGACACACATGAACATGGCATGAATGCATATCCTGATTTTAGAATGAATGAACATTAGATTCTAGAAATTCCAAATGACAGATTCTAAATAACAAAAAATATTAAAACAAAATATAATTTATAGTTAGAAACAGCTCCTTCCCTCCCGATAGCTATCGGGATTAAGGGAAGGTGGCTTATTCGGAGAATAAGACGGAAGGGTATAACTCAAAAAAGCAGACTATCCTTACTTTGAAATTTGGATACACCCTCTTTATCCATAATTTATACTATACTTTTTTGAGATATTTTAAAAAAATGCATTGATATTTTACTTTCAATGCATTTTTTTTATCAAATTTTTCATTTTGATATAAATAATATAGTTTTACTCCCGTTTTAATGAATTTTATTCAATATGCATGAAAAAACAAGGCCTATATTTACCCGAATTTGAAAAAGATAATTGTGGTGCAGGATTTATTTGTAACCTTAATGGAGAAAAGTCAAATAAAATTATCCATGATGCATTAGAAATTTTAGTAAAATTAGAGCATAGAGGTGCAGTTAGTTCCGATGGTCGTACCGGTGATGGTGCCGGTATTTTAATTGACATTCCGCACGACTACTTTGCAAGGGTCTGTGAATTCAAACTGCCAAAACCCAAAGAATATGCAGTAGGAATGATTTTTTTACCTAAAAGAAAGAATCAATCTAATTACTGTATTTCAATCTTTGAACAAGAAATTAAAAATCAAGGTCTTGAAATTTTAGGATGGAGAAATGTTCCTGTTGATACTTCTAATCTAGGAAAAATAGCTTCAAAAACAGAACCTAAAATAAAACAACTATTTGTTGGTAAAAATAAATTAGATCTTAATGAATTACAATTTAATGCAAAATTATTCGCTGCTAGAAAAATAGCACAACACATTATTGCAAAATCTAAAATATCAGAGCATAAGTATTTTTACCTAGCAAGCTTTTCCATAACAACAATTATTTACAAAGGCTTATTAATTCCTGAAGACATAGATAGATATTATACCGATTTAAATGAACCGGATGTAATTACACGTTTAGCATTGGTACATCAGCGGTTTTCTACAAATACATTCCCTTCTTGGGATCTGGCACAGCCGTTCCGCTATATGTGTCATAACGGAGAAATAAATACACTGAAAGGGAATATCAGTAGAATGAAAGCAAGAGAAGAGTTGATGCAAAGCGATTTATTTGGCGATGATCTTAAAAAACTATTCCCTATTATCAAAGAAGGACAATCTGATTCTGCTTCTATGGATATGGCTGTCGAACTGTTAGTAATGACCGGGCGTTCGTTACCGGAAGTTATGATGATGATGGTACCCGAAGCATGGGAAAAACATCAAACCATGAGCGATGATAAAAAGGCATTTTATGAATACAACTCTTGTATTATGGAGCCTTGGGATGGACCCGCATCCGTACCTTTTACTGATGGAAATTATATAGGCGCATTGTTAGATCGTAACGGATTAAGACCATCCAGATATACCATTACCAAAGATGGCAATGTTATTATGTCTTCAGAAATTGGAGTACTAAATATTAAACCTGAAAATGTTGTAAAACATGGTCGTTTAGAACCCGGTAAAATGTTTTTGGTTGATATGAATGAAGGACGTGTTATTGAAGATGAAGAAATAAAAAGCAATATCATTTCACAACATCCTTATAAAGATTGGGTATCAAAACACACATTGCCATTGGCAGAGGTACCTTATACCAATAATAAGCGCCCAATAGAAATTACAGATTACGAAACCAGATTACGATTATTTGATTATACTTCTGAAGATATTTCTACTATCATAACTCCAATGGTGATCAATGCCAAAGAAGCTATCGGTTCAATGGGTAATGATACACCGCTGGCTGTTTTGTCAGACAAACCGCAATTACTGTATAATTATTTTAAACAACTCTTCGCTCAAGTTACCAACCCTCCACTAGATGGTATCCGTGAAGAAATTATTACAGATATTAGTCTGGCAATTGGAGGTGATCGAAATATTTTTGATATCGTACCAGAACATGCTAAGAAATTACGCATTCAAAATCCTGTAATCTCCAATAAAGATTTAGATAAAATAAAAAACATAGACCATCCTGATTTTAAAGCAGTTTCTATTCCGATACTATATCCTATAGAAAAAGGAGTAAACGGATTAGAAAAAGCTTTGGATAGTATTATAATTCATGTTGAAAAAGCTGTTACAGATGGTGCTAATATTATTATCTTATCAGATAGAGGTGTTACTAAACAAGAAGTTCCTATTCCTGCATTATTAGCATGTTCTTATGTACACCATTCATTAAATGATAAAGAAAAACGTTCTAAATTTGGTATTGTATTAGAAACCGCAGAACCAAGAGAACCACATCATTTTGCAACCTTATTTGGTTATGGTGCTAGTGCTATCAATCCATACATGGTCAATGAAATTATTAGAACACAGATCAAAGAAAATGTAATTACCGGTATTGAAGCTGATGATGCCGTAAAAAATTTCAACAAGGCTATTGGTAAAGGTATTTTGAAGATCATGAATAAAATCGGCATCTCTACATTACATTCATATCGTGCTTCACAAATATTTGAAATTGTAGGTTTAAAAAAAGCTTTTACTGATAAATACTTTCCTTATACACCTTCGCGGATAGGTGGTATTGGTTTGTATATATTAGATAAAGACCTAACAAAAAGATATGAAAATGCTTTTCCAAAAGTTGATATAAAAGGCGAACCAACTTTAAATATTGGTGGAGATTATAGATGGCGTAGAAATGGTGAAAAACATCTGTTCAACCCAACAACTGTTTCTAAATTACAACAGGCAGTTAGAACTAAAAGCAAACAGAGTTATAAAGTATATGCTGATGCCGTAAATGAGCAAAGTAAAAACTTAATGACACTGAGAGGTATGTTTGAATTTAACAATTTAGACCCTATTTCTATTGATGATGTTGAACCTTGGACAGAAATTGTAAAACGTTTCAAGACAGGGGCAATGTCTTATGGTTCGATCAGTCAAGAAGCACATGAAAATTTAGCCATTGCCATGAATAGAATTGGTGGCAAAAGTAATTCCGGTGAAGGAGGCGAAGACAAAAAACGATTTAAAAAAATGCCAAATGGCGATTGGAAAAACAGCGCTATTAAGCAAGTAGCATCCGGTAGATTTGGAGTTACCAGTAACTACCTAACCAACGCTAAAGAAATTCAAATAAAAATGGCACAAGGTGCCAAACCAGGTGAAGGTGGTCAATTACCCGGTAAAAAAGTATTGCCATGGATTGCCGAAGTTAGAAATTCAACACCTTATGTCGGGTTGATCTCACCACCACCACATCATGATATATATTCCATTGAAGATCTAGCTCAATTAATTTTCGATCTAAAAAATGCCAATAGAGAAGCACGCATCAATGTGAAATTAGTTTCAAAGGTTGGTGTAGGTACTATTGCTGCAGGTGTAGTAAAAGCAAAAGCTGATGTTATTTTGATTTCAGGCTTTGATGGTGGTACCGGTGCCTCTCCGCTAACTTCATTAAAACATACAGGTTTGCCATGGGAATTAGGTATCGCTGAAGCACAACAAACATTGGTGCTTAATAATTTAAGAGGAAGGGTTGTATTAGAATGTGATGGTCAATTAAAAACAGGGAGAGATGTGGCTATTGCTTGTCTATTAGGTGCTGAAGAATTTGGTTTTGCAACCGCACCTTTAGTAGCTTCAGGTTGTATTATGATGAGAGCCTGTCACCTGAATACTTGCCCTGTCGGTATTGCAACTCAAGATCCTGAATTACGTAAAAATTTTAAAGGCACACCAGAACATGTCATCAATTTTATGTATTTCGTTGCTGAAGAATTACGACAGATCATGGCGCAATTAGGCTTTAAAACTATCAAAGAAATGGTAGGTCAAACTAAAAAAATCAATGCAAATTCTGCAATTGGTCATTATAAAGCAAAAGGCTTAGACCTATCAGCAATTTTACATCAACCTGAAATGGAAGGTCAAACTATCCTTTCTAATATTGAACAACAAGATCATCATTTAGAAAATGTATTGGACATGAAAATTGTAAGTGATGCAAAAGCTGCTATTAACAATAAAATCAGAACTTCCTTATCTTATCCTATCCAAAATACAGATAGATCAGTTGGAGCAATAATGAGTAATGAAATTTCAAAATTACATGGTGAAGATGGCTTACCGGAAAACACATTAAACCTTTCATTTAAAGGATCAGCCGGACAAAGTTTTGGTGCTTTTGCGACCAAAGGATTGACGATGAAAGTTGAAGGCGAAACAAATGATTATTTAGGCAAAGGACTGTCAGGTGCAAAAATTATCATTCAAAAACCCAAAGAAGCAACTTTTATTGCTGAAGAAAATATTATCGTTGGTAATGTATGCTTTTATGGAGCTATTAAAGGAGAAGCTTATATTAATGGTATTGCCGGAGAGCGTTTTGCCGTGCGGAATTCAGGTATTACAGCCGTTGTAGAAGGTGTTGGAGATCATGGATGCGAGTATATGACCGGAGGAAAAGTTGTTGTATTAGGAAAAACAGGCCGAAATTTTGCTGCCGGAATGAGTGGTGGTATTGCCTATGTTTATGATAAGGATAAAACATTTAGTAAAGGCTTATGCAATATGGAAATGGTAACCTTAGACCCTTTAACAGGTAATGATAAAAATGAATTGAAACAATTGATTGAAAGTCATCAAAAATATACTGACAGTACATTAGCAACAAAGATTTTAGGTAATTGGAATATAAATGTAAAGCGCTTCATCAAAGTATTTCCAACAGATTATAAAAGAGCGTTAGAAAGACTTGCTAAAGAATCAAAAATTGAACAATTAATAGCATAGATTATGGGACAGATTGAAAAAGTTCAACAAAACCTGTCAGGTCTGAAAAAAAGAATATCATGGGAAAGCTAGGAGGTTTTAAAGAATATAGTAGACAAGATGAAAATAATATTGCTGTTAAAGAGCGTATCAATAATTATAAAGAGTTTACAATTCCTTTAAAGGAACTAGCGCTAAAAAAACAAGGTTCTCGATGTATGGATTGTGGAATTCCATTTTGTCATAGTGGTTGTCCGCTAGGGAATTTAATTCCTGACTTTAATGACATGGTTCATAAAGGTGAGTGGAAAAAAGCATCAGAAATTTTACATGCTACTAATAATTTTCCTGAATTTACAGGAAGATTATGTCCTGCCCCATGTGAAAAAGCCTGTGTATTAGGAATTATCGATAATCCTGTTTCCATTGAAAATATTGAAAAAAATATTGTAGAACGCGGTTTTTCAGAAGGGTGGATTGTTCCTCAACCTCCAAAAACAAAAACAGATAAAAGGATTGCTGTAATAGGTTCCGGTCCAGCCGGATTAGCGGCAGCACAACAATTAAATCGTGCAGGTCATTCTGTAACAGTATTTGAAAGAGATGACGCTCTTGGCGGGCTATTGCGTTACGGAATTCCAAATTTTAAACTCGAAAAAGAAATTATTGATCGCAGAGTTGCTATTCTTAAAGCTGAAGGAATTATATTTAAAAGAAATGTTAATGTTGGTGTCAATTATAAGATTTCTAAACTGAATAAATTCGATGCTATTGTATTGTGTGGTGGTGCAACTATTAGAAGAAGTCTTCCTGTAAAAGGAATAGAAAGTAAAGGTGTTGTTCAAGCAATGGATTTTCTAACACAGCAAACCAAGCAGTTATTTGGAAGCCCTGTAGAAGGTGAGATAATTAGTGCAAAAGACAAACATGTCATCATTATTGGTGGTGGTGATACAGGTTCTGATTGTGTGGGCACTTCAAATCGCCATGGAGCCAGATCAGTTACCAACTTTGAGATCATGCCAAAACCTCCTATAGGAAGAAGTGAGACTACACCTTGGCCTTTTTGGCCATTACAATTAAAAACCAGTTCTTCACATGAAGAAGGTTGTGATAGAAATTGGTTGATAAATACCAAAGAGTTTGTTACTAATAAAAAAGGAGAGTTGACCGGATTAAAAACTGTTGAAGTTGAATGGAAATTAAAACCGGGTGAAAGACCACAATTAATTGAAAAACCAAATACTAAAAAAATATGGGATTGCGATTTGGTTTTATTAGCACTCGGGTTTACAGGTCCTGAAACGACATTGAGCGACCAATTAGGATTAGAAATTGATACACGAAACAATTATAAAGCAACCAATTATCAAACCAACATACCACATATTTTTACAGCCGGTGATATGCGAAGAGGACAATCATTAATTGTATGGGCAATTTCTGAAGGTAGAGAAGCTGCAAGAGCAGTTGATGTTTTTTTGATGAGTGAGTCTAATCTTCCAACTAAAGGAAATGGTGATTTGTTAGGGACTTGATTTTGCAAGCTGTTTGAGAATGGAGTTTAAAATAAAAACCGCATATATGAAAAATGATAGTGAAATCAATTTTATATATGTGCTTTAAAGGATTGTATCCTAGAGAATTAACCAGATGAAAATATATTTTCATTGAGGATACCGAGCGTAGTTCATTAGGGGTGTCATGAGTCTTTTATTAAAAAATCACGTCAATAGTAGTGCCACGTTAGTAATCAATTTACACTATGGGCATAATATTAGATACTATGCTATTTGTCTGAATTAAAGAGTTTTAGCATATCTTTATGTTTTTAAACCCAAAAGACATGCTAAAAAGAACCCTCTTTTTTGGAAACAAATGCTCTTTAACTACAAAATACGAGCAATTGGTAATTAAAAGTTCAACAAAAGAAACAACAGTACCCATTGAAGATATTGGCTACATTGTTATTGAAAATCAAGAAACATACATTTCAATTCCTACTCTTTCTAAATTATCATCAAATAATGTAAGTGTAATTTTTTGTGATAACAAACATATGCCACAAAGTATGTTATTAAATCTAGACAGTCATTATATTCAACAAGAGCATTTTAGAAACCAAATTAATGCCTCAGAACCTTTAAAAAAACAGTTATGGCAACAAGTTGTAAAAACTAAAATAAGCAATCAAGCAGCACTTTTAAATTCTTTACAAAAGAATAAAAACCCATTAGAGTATTATGCTTCTAAAGTTTTAAGTGGAGATAGTGACCATAGAGAGGGTGTTGCAGCAGCATACTATTGGAAGCATCTTTTTGACTTTGATTTCAAAAGAGAACGTTATGGTGATTACCCAAACCTATTTTTAAATTATGGGTATATCATACTTAGAGCCGCAGTAGCCAGAGCACTTTCCGGGAGTGGTTTATTAAGCACTTTAGGTATTCATCATCATAACAAATACAATGCTTTTTGCTTAGCTGATGATATAATGGAACCTTACAGACCCTTGATAGATGCTAAAGTGATTGAAATTATGGATAATTATGATGAACACGATTTAATTACACCCATCAAAGCTGAGCTGTTAAATGTTTTAACCCAAACAGTTTATTTTGAAGATAAGAAAAGCCCTTTAATGGTTGGCTTATCAACCACAACAAGTTCTTTGCAACAATGTTTTGCAGGAAAATCAAGAAAAATAATCTATCCAAAATTATGGAACTAAATGCTTATAGAATTATGTGGTTATTTGTATTTTTTGATTTACCGACTGAAACTAAAAAAGGTAGGCGAAATGCACAACAATTTCGAAAAAATCTATTAAAAGACGGATTTACAATGATGCAATTTTCTGTGTATATGCGTCATTGTGCGAGTAGTGAAAGTGCAGATTCTCATGAAAGACGTATAAAATTGTTGTTGCCGCCTTTAGGGAAAGTAAGTGTATTACGGATAACAGATAAACAATATGGAAACATTATGAATTTTTGGGGCAAAGTAGAAGTACCTAAAGAACCACCACCATTACAGTTAGAATTGTTTTAAATTATTCAAAAAACATATCGCTTTTCCATCTATTTGCGTTTGTAACTATATAATTTGAAATGTTTTTAAATGCCGTATCGTTTCTTATAATATGATCATGAAAAGAACGTTGCCATTTAAATGACTTATGTCCTTGTTTATGTATTAATTTTGATGATGTGGTTTTATATGCACCTACCAATTCAGATAATGATTTTATCTTGATGTTCTGATTTAAAACCCCACAATTATCAATTTCTATAACGGCATGCACATGATTTGGCATAATAATATACGAATGCATAATGACGTATTCATACTGCTCTTCTAACCATAATAAACGGGCTTCTGCTATTTTTCCAAATGTGTTTAATGCTACCGATGACTCTTTTATTGCCCCATTATTATTTACATCTCCATGTACGGACAGGTCGCGACCTGTCCCTTCGATAACATTTCCAAAACAACATTTTTTATTTTGAACACAAATTGTAACGAAATATAAATTATTATTGGAATAATTATATCCTTTCATTCTATTTCGTTTCCTGTTTTTCATAAATGTTCTGACTTCTATTTATTTGGATGATTATTTACTCAGGTGGTAACTTGCTTCCTATTTTTATTATTAAAATTAAATCTATTATACGAACAGATCAAAAAATTAATCATATTTACAAATAAAAAAATGCTTCAATCTTGCCTTATCACAACAAAAAAGAAGCATTTTTTAATACGATATTTACTTAATAAACACTTGATAATTAGAAGCTAACAAACCAACTAATATCGTCTTTTCTAATCTTTAATCAAACCACAACAGAGCGAAAACAAAGGATTTGACAAGTTAAAATATCGTCTTTTCTAATCTTTAATCAAACCACAACGGCGTAAAGGATTTTATGAGGAGCACGAAAAATATCGTCTTTTCTAATCTTTAATCAAACCACAACCTTGTAAGATAAGACCTGTTACCTCATTGCAATATCGTCTTTTCTAATCTTTAATCAAACCACAACTGCCCTGCCATATATATCTCTATTGC
>JAKISU010000078.1 GCA_021648445.1 Flavobacteriaceae bacterium | reverse complement strand
AGAGCTAAAGTGATTGATTTCCTTGATAATCAAATTTGGATAAATGATGAATTCGAAAATAGATTAACCGATAATTTCCAAATCATTAAACCCAATTTTTCGGGTTCCTATCTGTAATGAGTATATTTAAAGGTATAGCCACAATAGGTAAATCTACCATGGGATGGTTTTATGGATTTAAACTTCATATCATTATTAATGATAAAGGCGAACTACTTGATTTCATTATCACACAAGCCAATGTAGATGACAGAACTCCTTTGAAAGAAGATAACTTTTTAAAGAGAATATTTGGTAGTTTATATGCAGATAAAGGGTATATATTAATGGGAGCATCGTTTAAATCAGTTTTAAAAATATTCAAATTACTGTAAACCAATGACTTGTTAATTTGAAAACACGAACTAATTGACTAAACGATTAATATCTAAGCAACTCTCTGCCCTATTATTCGACCAAGGATTGCATTTAATTACAGGTATTAGAAATAATATGAAAAATGTACTAATGACTATCAGAGATAAAATATTACTCAGAAAAAGATCAGTGATAGAAACTATAAATGACCAATTAAAAAACATCACTCAAGCTGAACATTCTAGACACAGAAGTTTTGGTAATTTTATTACAAATTTAGTTGCAAGTCTTATTGCATATTCTTTCCAAGAAAAGAAACCAAGTATTAAATTTGAAACAAAAAATACAAAGCAATTAACCCTTTTCTACTAATCCCTTAGACCGAACTCAGGTTTAAAAACTCTTTAAGAGCATCAACAGTTTTTTTAGCATTGCCTATAAAAATGTTATCTTCTACTATAATTACAGGCCGTTTTAAAAAAGTATATTCTTCTAAAATGAGTTGTTTATAGTCTAACTCTGATAATTCTTGACTTTTTAGACCCATTGCAGCATATTTTTTTGACCTTTTGCTAAACAACGATTCATAACTATTAGTTAAATCTTGCATTTCTTCAAGCTGTTTTACGGTTATGGGTTCTGTTTTTATTTCTTGAAGTATAAAATTTTCAGTAGGAATTTCTTTTAAAATACGCCTGCATGTATCACAGGTTTTAAGGAAGTATATTTTTTTCATTTAAGCTGAATTTATTTCTGTATATCAGAATGTAAAAATAACTTGTTTTCATGATAAAAATTGATACTTTTATGCAATATAAAAGAGATATGGAAAAACAGTTTGAAATTCTAAAGGCGAACAGGCTTATTATCTTAAAAGTAATCGAAAATTTAAGTTTAGAACAACTCAATAAAATCCCTGAAGGTTTTCGAAATAATATTGCTTGGAACGTGGCTCATTTAGCTGCAATCCAACAATTATTATGTTATAATTTGTCCGGTTTAAAGATGACTGTTAGTAAAGAAATGGTAGAAAAACATCAAAAAGGGACTGCACCTACAAGTGATATAACTCAACAAGAATTAGAAGAAATAAAAACACTTTTTTTAACCCAAGTTGATACGTTTAAAGAAGATTATAACAAAAAGATATTTATGACATATAATTCATATCGTACAAGTGTTAATGTAACTTTAAACAGTATAGAAGATGCTATTGAATTTAATAATTTTCATGAAGGCATCCACTTAGGTTATATATTAGCATTAAAAAATTCAGTATAGCTTTATGGATTATTTTAATCGTCAATCCTGAGCATTCGGAAACATATAACCATTGAAAAATAGCAAAATAAGCATATGAAACGAGCATGCTAAAAAGTTTATCACCCGAGGGAATGATTAATAGCGAACAGTCCCGAAGCCTCGGGAATAAAAAAAAAATAAACACATGAAACGAGCATGTTAAAAGTTTTCTCACCTAAGGAAATGATTAATAGCGAACAGTCCCGAAGCCTCGGGAACCAATAAAAACAATAAGTATAAACACATGAAATTCAACACAAAAACAATTCACGGAGGTCAACAACATGACCCTTCAACAGGAGCGGTAATGCCTCCAATATATCAAACATCAACTTATGTACAGAGCAGTCCGGGGAAACATAAGGGTTACGAATATTCAAGAGCGGCGAATCCAACACGTACAGCCTTAGAGAATAGTTTTGCTGCTATAGAAAACGGTACACATGGTTTTGCTTTTTCTTCAGGATTAGCAGCGATTGATTGTGTATTGAAAATGTTAAATCCGGGTGATGAAGTTATTGCAGGCGATGATTTGTATGGGGGGACTTATAGAATGTTTACTAAAATGTTCGAAAAATACGGATTGAAATTCCATTTTGTGAATATGGAAAATCCTAAAAACATAGAACCATTCATTAATGGTAATACTAAAATAATTTGGTTAGAAACACCTACAAATCCGTTAATGAAAATTGCTGATATAGAAGCAATAAGTAAATTGGTTAAAGCAAAAGATAGCTCTATACTAGTTGCTGTTGATAACACATTTGCAACACCTTATTTACAACTTCCGTTAGATCTAGGAGCAGATATTGTTATGCATTCGGCAACAAAATATTTAGGAGGTCATTCAGATATCGTAATGGGGGCATTGATGGTTAAAGACAAAAACCTTGCAGAAGAACTACATTTTATCCAATTTGCCGGAGGAGGAATAGCAGGGCCACAAGATAGCTTCTTAGCTTTAAGAGGTATAAAAACCCTACATATAAGAATGCAGCGTCATTGTGAAAACGGAATGGAAATTGCTAAATTTTTGGCAGATCACGATAAAGTTAAGGAAGTATTTTATCCTGGTTTAGAGAATGATAAAAATTATGCTGTAGCTAAAAAGCAAATGAAAGATTTCGGTGGGATGGTCTCATTTAGATTGAAAGATGAAAGTAAAGCTACTGCATTTAAAATGTTAGAAAGTTTTAAAGTATTTACACTAGCTGAATCCTTAGGAGGTGTAGAGAGTTTGGTAAATCATCCTGTAACAATGACACATGCTTCTATTCCTGAAAAAGAAAGAGAAAAATTGGGAATCACAAACTCTTTAATCCGCTTAAGCGTAGGAATTGAAGATATTGAAGATCTAATAGCTGATTTACAACAAGCGTTGAGCTAACCAAGTATTTATCTACCGGAATAAAAGTTACTTAAGTCAAAAATTGCACCAACACTAAAGTAAATCAAGGTATCATTAAATTTACTTCCTGAGAATTCACTAGGTGCATCTAATCCATCAACTCTATCAGATAAGAAGTATTGCCAACGAGCATCTATAAATAAATCGAAACTATCCAATTTATATCGAGTACCGGCACTAAATGTAAAAGAAAAAGTATTGTCTTTTTCAACAAAAATAGCATTCTCTTGCCATGGTAAAGGTAAAACTTCGGGGTTCGTAATATAATTACCTAGATCAGAAGAAACTTCAGGGTCAAAACTATTATAATGAAAGCCCACACTTATATAAGGCGCAAATTTATTGGAATCATTAAATAAAAGACCATAATCTTCTAAATTCTTAAAATAATATTCTAATTGTGTACCAACATTAAAAATTTTAGTACTTCCTTTCATAGCACGAATTTGATCTCCAAAGGAATCAGTTTGTTCAGCAAATCTGCCTTTATGTTCTAGGTTATTATTAAAATAATAAGATACCTCTGTTTTTAATTTAAAATGATCAGAAAAATAACTAGCACCATTTCTCCAATTATAATTACTGCCATAAAAACTTAAGTAATGCGCAAAAGCTATACCGAAACTGGTAGCTGTACTACTTGGTAAGTGGTTTCTTTCTCCATAATCTGTTTGCATAGTAACAGGACCAAAAGAGACACCTATTTCATGGCTCAAATCTAGCTGAGCATATGAATTTGACAGCGGAATAAACAGTACCAGTAGAAATATTTTATATATAAATTTCATGTATCAACCCTTTTGTGGTGCAATTTAACAAAAAATATGTAAAAGCATCATTTTAAAAGTATCAAATTAAACTGAAATTTGATAAAATTATTGTAAACCTTAGAAAAAAATTAATCTATAAATTCCCTCCCGAGTACTCGGGACAGTCTCGGGGTTTCCGATTTACCTCTCCTTGAGAGTGCCTGCCTGCCGTAGGAGGGGTTTGCTTCGGGATAGTCAGTTTCAAGAAATTTTTATTTAAGATTTTTTGATGGATTCCAAAAAGTAGCCTCAAAGTTCACAATTTTATCATTTTTAATCATTAAGCCTTCACTTTCTAACAATTGTTGCATTAAGTTGATACCACTAAAGTGATGCTTTCCTGTTATCATGCCTTTTCTATTCACAACTCTGTGAGCGGGAATAGTTTCATCACCATTACAAGCATTCATTGCCCAGCCAACCATTCTTGCTGATTTTGCTGCTCCTAAATATTTAGCTATTGCCCCATATGAAGTAACCCTACCGTAAGGGATCTTTTTAGCAACATCATATACTTTTTCAAAAAAATTCTCACTTTTACTCATAAAATATTAAAGATACCCGAAAAGTATAGAATAAAAATTAAATAGAACTTATAAATGATATTTTACTCTGAATTTAATATAAGTAATTGCTTTTTTTTGATCTAAAAACTGTTTTTCATAAAATGTTTTAGTCAAAGTAGCCTCTTTTGGAGTATGAATATTATTGTATATATTATGATGAGCATATATTATTTTATGATTTCCTTCTTGAAGTATACCCAGGGTATACCCATGTAAAAATTCACTATCTGTTTTAAGGTGTACAACACCTTCTGGCATCAGAATTTTTTGATACTTCTTTAAAAAATCTGGATTGGTCAAACGATGTTTCATACGTTTGAATTTAATTTGAGGATCAGGAAATGTTATCCAAATTTCATTAATTTCATTTTCTCCGAAACATAGATCAATCAATTCTATTTGAGTTCTTAAAAAAGCTACATTAGTTAAACCTTCTTCCAAAGCAGTTTTGGCACCTCGCCAAAAACGTGCACCTTTAATATCTATACCAATATAGTTAATATTAGGGTTTTGTTTAGCAAGAGCAATAGTATATTCACCTTTACCACAGCCTAATTCTAAAATGATAGGATTATTGTTTTTAAAAAAAGTATGCCACCGACCTTTTAAACCGAAATCATCAGAAATATCTTTACGAGAAGGTTGTATTACATTTGCAAAAGTTTCGTTTTCTCGAAAACGTTTTAACTTATTTTTACTTCCCAAAATGAATAAATTGAAGAAAACTATTGTTCGTCGGCTCTATGATGATTTATCATTTGACCTAACCAGTAAAACATAGCGATAAACCCTAAAGCGATAAAAAACACACTCATTGTGTTAGAAGTCCACCATCCGTCCATAGATCTAAAAGAATCATAAGGAGCAAATAAAATATTGGTACAAAAATCACCTATAGCTCTAAAAAAATTGTTAGCAATCATATCTTAAGTATATTTACCGTACAAAAGTATGAAATATTAATAATGATTGCCAAATTTTTTAAAAAAACAAGACCGATTAATACATTAATTATTGTAGTTGTTCTTACTTTAATATATGTACTTTCTTTTTTTTATCTTACTAATGTAACTGTTGGAGTTCTATTCTTCTCGAAGAATGCACTGTTTTTCTTAGTTTTATTGGTCACTTTTTTCATCATAAATTTTATAGTTAGAAAAAATGGATTAACAAAAGACAATTCATATGTCTTATTCATTTTGGGATTATGTTTTGGTATGTTTCCCTTTGCAACATTAAATAAACACGTTTTAATTACCCATTTATTATTATTACTGGCTTATAGAAGAATATATAGTTTAAGAACGAATAAAGACACTAAAGAAAAATTATTTGACAGTGCTTTTTGGATAGGAATAGCCACAATTGTTTATCCTAATAGCTTTTTATATATACTTTTAATTTATGCGGCAATTTATCTATTCAATAAATCAACTATTAGAAATATAATAATTCCTTTAGTAGGGTTTTTAGCGCCAATTTTAATTTATGGAGTATATTTATTAGCAGTTAATGATTTTAACAGTTTTAATTTACAGTTAAATTATAGTTTTTCATTTTTAAATTATAACTCATTAGAGTTATTGATACCCATAGCATTAATTTTGGGATATTTATTGTGGGCAATTTTTCCTACAACAATTAAAATTGTTACTATTAATAATGAATTTAGAACGTCTTGGTTTTTACTGTTGATACATTTATTAATTAGCTTATTATTAATTATACCATCAGTAAATAAAAACGGATCAGAATTTTTATTTATCTTTTTTCCTACAGTAATTATTTTAACTAATTACCTACAAATAGTAAAAGAAAAATGGTTTAAAGAAGTTTTTTTATACCTATTTTTGGTAATAACAATAGCTATTTATTTCTTATAACTTTGCCCCAAATGATAGATCTCCGGCATCACCTAATCCAGGAACAATATACCCTTTGCTACTTAACTCTTCATCAATAGCAGCAATCCATAAATGGGTGTTTTTAGGAAAGATATCTTCTATATAATCAACACCATCTTTTGAACCAATTACTGATATAATATGAATTTGTTTTGGGATACCATGGCTTTTTAAAGCGTTAAAGGTATTCTCTAATGTTTTACCGGTAGCTAACATTGGATCAGTTAAGACCAATGTTTTATTGGTTAATGATGGAGAGGCTAAATATTTTACAATAACCTCAAATTCATCACTATTGTTTGGGTGATGTCTATAAGCAGAGATAAAAGCATTTTCAGCAGCATCAAAATAATTTAAAAGACCTTGATGCAAAGGGATACCTGCACGCAAAACAGAACATAAAACAAGGTCATTTTGCGAAAGCGCAATAGTTTTAGTTCCTAAAGGAGTTTGTACAGTTTTATCTTTGTATAGTAAGGTTTTACTGAGCTCATAACTTAAAATTTCACCAATACGTTCAATATTTTTTCTAAAACGCATAGCATTACTTTGAATATTAATGTCTCTTATTTCACAAATGAATTGATTTAAAACAGAATTTTCTGTTCCTAAGTTATGGATGATCAAAATAGTATGATTTTATACAAATATAATGTTTTAAGACAAACGGTAAACATTGAAATTATTTAATAAAAATTGTATATTTACAATATTAAAAACTATTTATTAATCAATAAAACAATATTAAAATTATGGGACTATTTTCATTCATTAAAAATGCGGGAGCTAAAGTTTTCGGTATAGGTAAAACTACGGAAGAAGAGGCTACTGAAGCTGCAGCAGAGAAAGCAAATAAATTAGTAAATGCTGTTGACGCTTTAGGTTTTGGTGTTACAGATCTAGACATTACTGTTGAAGGTGATCTAGCAATTATTTATGGAGAAGCAGAAAATCAAGCCACTCGTGAAAAAGTAGTATTGGTTGTTGGTAATACTGAGGGAATTGCTAGTGTTGATGACAGAATGACTACGGTTGTTCAAGAACCGGAAGCTCAATTTCATACAGTTGTAAGCGGTGATACATTAGGTAAAATTGCAAAGAATTATTATGGAAATGCCATGAAGTACCCTGAAATATTTGAAGCGAATAAACCAATGCTCACACATCCTGATAAAATTTATCCGGGACAAGTATTGCGTATTCCTGTATTAGGCGCATAAAAAACCTAATCGTAAATATATAAAGCCTCTGTTTAGAGGCTTTTTTATTGAAATCGTCTTAAATTATTTTTTGTAAAAGTCCATTCAGGAGTCATAAGAGTTTCTAAATTTTCAGCGCTATACCAAGGAGAGATATTTTGATTATTAAAATTCTTCAACACATGAATTTCTTGAGCAGGCATATAGCTTTGAGCTAATAAAAAGACAGCTTCCCCTTTATCATTTTTAGCCATATCTACAATAATTACTGCATGACCCGGGCTACCACCTTGAATAAAAACATCGCCTATTTTCATATTTTTTACAATTACTTTTTTCATTTCCTTTTCTAAAGATAAGGTACCCGCATAGCTAAAAACCATCGTTAGATACTTATCAAAGCTTTTTCTAGAATCTCCTTTTTGTGTACCATTATACCAAGTTACAGTATTACCTACAACTTTTATTCTTTTACCTAACCTCCATTTGCTGTATGTTGCCTTAAACCCGTTAGTAAAATTAAAATGAATACTATCGAATTGTTTTTTTTGATATAGATATTCAGCTCTTAATCTCATAGTGGCGTCTGCACATTGCTGTAAGTCTCGTTTGCCAACACTAATATCAAGTATTGCTTGATGCACATCTTGTCGATTCTTTAAATCTCCATTATATAAATGAACTTTAGAATCTTGAGGTTTTAAACTAAAATTTTGTAAATAGTATTGAAATGAACCCTCTTTCGGCTGAACTCTATGAAAACCTTTAGGTGTATTAAACCTTGTTTTTATAGTTTTTCCTGTAGGGTTTGTAAGTATATGTTGTTTTATAGTAGTTGTAGATATTGCAACATCAGTTTTATGTTTGGATTCTTTTTTACAAGAAATTAAACTTATCAATAAAATAAAGAATACTTTTTTCATGTGTCTATAATATTTTATAAATCGGTCATCCCGATAGCTATCGGGACTGTTCGCTATTAGTCATTCCCTTGGGGGTGAAAAATATTAACATGCTCGTTTCATATAATAATATAACGTAAGCTAGTAAAAAATTATTGGCTCTAATTCATTTCCAGACCTGACAGGTTTCCGAAACCTGTCAGGTCTAAATCTAAATCAGGAAATATTCATTATTTTCTCAACTACTTTTTCAGGGGAGATGCTTCTCATAACATCTTCATAACCATCGCAAACGGTATTTCCATATATTGAACACGGAATATTAGGATACTTTTCTAAATCAGGCAATAGCATATTCTCTTTAGGCTGATTAAAAGGTGCAAAACCGGCATAGGGATGTGTAATACCCCAAAGAGTAATGGTTTTTACATTTTGCATGGCTGCTAAATGTGAATTGGCAGAATCCATACTTAGCATACAATCTAAGTTAGCAATAAGATGTAATTCATCATTTAAGCTGAGTTTACCTACAACAGAAATTGTGTTTTGATGGTTGTTTTCTAAACTATTTAAAATATTAATCTCTTTTTTACCACCTCCAAAAAGAAAAACTTTATGTTGGTTTGTAGCTGTTAATTTAGAAATAACAACCTCAATTAGATCTAAAGGATACATTTTTGATTCATACTGTGCAAATGGAGCAATACCTATCCATTTCCCATCCCTGACCCTTCCCAAAGGTAAAGGAAAATTTGCTAATTCTTTTTTCTTCGGAAACTCAGGATTTGTTAAATCTATAGTAAAACCTAATTTTCTAAAAACATCAGCATAACGTTCGTGTGAAGTTTTTAATTGCTTAAAAACTTTGTTTTTAGTTCTGGTTAAAGCTTTTTTTTCTGCTCTTCCTTTGTCAATTACAGCACTTTTTATCCGCTTCAGTGAAAAGAAAAAACGTAAAATTTTTGAACGTAATACATTGTGAATATCCGCAATAGCGTCAATATTAAGTTGCTTTAACTCTTTTGACAATCGATATAAGCCAAATAAACCCTTGTGTTTCCCTTTTACATCAGCAGTATAAAAATCTACATTTTCGATATTCTCAAAAAGAGGTTTTAAAAAGGCTTTGGACAGCACCGTAACTTTTACATGGGGATTCTGTTGTGTAAATGCTCTTAAAATAGGAACACTCATTGCTACATCACCCATAGCTGAAAGACGAATTACCAAAATATGAGATACTGATTTAGACACGAATTTACATGAATATTATGCTGTAAAGTTACTCTTAAGACACGAATTCCACTAATTTCCACGAATATTTGACGTAAAGTCACTCTTAAGACATGAATTTTACCAATTTTTTCTAAAAAGTTATATGAAGTTTTTATGGACTATATTAATTCCCTCCCCTAAGGGGAGGGTTGGGGAGGGGCTTAACTATTCACAATTTTTTCTTGATGTTGTATTGATTCTTGATGTATGGCTTTAAATATTTTTTCAATAAACTCAGCACTTAATCCATTTTCAGCACCTTGATTGATCATACCTTGAATTACTTCTTGCCACCTGCTACGTTGTAAAATAGCTACATTCCCTTCTTTTTTTACACGACCAATATTTTCAACAATTTCCATTCTTTCAGTAAAAAGCTCTATAAGCTGTTTGTCCAGCAAATTTATTTCATTACGCAATGATGTTAGTTTTTTAAGAGAATCCTTTTCTTCAACCCTATCTTTTCTAACTTTTAGATCTTTTGTTATTTGATCTAACCTTTCTGGAGTAATTTGTTGTTTGGCATCGCTCCAGGCATTATCAGGATCAAAATGCGTTTCGATCATCAATCCTTCAAATTTTAAGTCTAGCGCCGTTTGACAGACATCAAATATCCCATCACGTTCTCCACAAATATGTGAAGGATCACAGATAATAGGTAAAGTAGGGTATTTATTCTTTAATTCAATAGGAATTTGCCATTGTGGATTGTTTCTGTATTTGGTCTTTTTGTAAGAAGAAAACCCTCTATGTATAGCGCCTAAACTTTTAATTCCGGCAGTATGAAAACGTTCAATAGCACCCATCCACAAAGCTAAGTCAGGGTTTATAGGGTTCTTTACCAATACAATTTTGTCTGTGCCTTGTATAGCATCAGCAATTTCTTGAACAGCAAACGGATTTACAGTGGTACGCGCACCAATCCAAAGGATATCTATATCAAATTCCAATGCTAATTTAGCGTGTTGTGCAGTAGCAATCTCTACGGTGGTAAGCATACCGGTCTCTTCTTTAACTTTAGCGATCCAGGGTAATGCTTTCGCTCCGTTGCCTTCAAAATTACCGGGACGAGTCCTTGGTTTCCAAATACCGGCTCTAAAAACTGTAGCATCAGTCTTTTTTAATTGATGTGCTATTTTTAATACTTGTTCTTCAGTCTCTGCACTGCATGGTCCGGCTATTACTAAAGGATGTGTTAGCTCCATATTTTTTAGCCAGATTGAAAAATTTGTTGATTCCATTGTTTTTTTGTTTAAAATTTGATAAAATACTGATGCGTATTTTTTATAGGTTTATTTTTTATGATTATTGTTGATATTTAGTCAGTTAAAAGGTAAAATACTATTTAACAATACCACTTAGTATGTTTTTAATTCTATTTGTACTCTTCATTGTAGCATAAACTTCACTGTCAGATTCATTTTCTATCAATTTTTTAAAGGATTCTAAATTTTTTATATACTCATTTAACGATTTTAATATATTGGTTTTGTTTTGTAAAAAGATTGGTGTCCAGGTTTCCGGATTACTTTTTGCTAATCTTACAGTTGATTCAAACCCACTCCCTGCCATATCAAAAATACTTTCTTCATCTTTTTCAATTTCTAATACTGTTTTTCCTAACATAAATGAACTGATATGTGATAAATGTGAAACATAAGCAATATGTTTATCATGTTGTTCAGCAGAATCCATAAAAACATTACGCATTTTAACATTTTCAAATAGTGATATAGCGCGATCAACCATTTTTTTACTACTTAAGTTTTGTTCGCAAATAATATTTACTTTATCAGTAAATAAATTATAAATAGCGGCTCCCGGACCAGAAAATTCAGTACCTGAAATAGGATGAACGGCAACAAAGTTTTTTCTTTTAGGATGATGTTTCACCGCTTTACAAACCTTACTTTTGGTTGATCCGACATCAAAAACCAAGGTATTATCATTAATTAGATCTAAAACCTGAAGCGTCAATTCCGGAATAATATTTACAGGAACAGCAATAATGACAACATCAACATTTTTTACAACGTCTAGCGTAGCTTTTTCGTAAATAATACCTAAATCGAGCGCTTTTTGTAAATGCTCAGGGTTGTTATCAACACCATAAATTGTTGCCCATGAAATTTTCTTTAATTCTAAAGCTAAAGAACCTCCAATTAATCCTAATCCAATCACGGCAATTTTTTCCATCACTAATTAATTTTTGAAATTCTTGTTAATACTTCTTGTAATATTTCTTCAGGGACACATAATGAAATTCTGATATACCCTTCACCATTACTTCCAAATATGGTTCCCGGAGCTAAAAATATATTGTATTTATATAATAATTCATCGGTAACTTCTGTTGCTATTTTACCTTCAGGTAGTTTTGCCCAAACAAACAAGCCGGCAGTATTCTTATCATAAGTACAATTCAAGGTATCTGCAATTTCCCAAGCAGTTTTTCTACGTTTTTTATAAACATCATTTAAGTTTTTAAACCAATTTACATCACTTTGTAAAGCGGCGATAGCACCTTGTTGAATTCCGTAAAACATACCTGAATCCATATTGCTTTTTACTTGTAAAACGGTCGTTATATTTTTAACAGAACCTAATAACATTCCTATACGCCATCCGGCCATATTAAAGGTTTTACTCAATGAATTTAGTTCTAAAGCAATCTCTTTTGCACCTTCAATTTCTAAGATACTTTTAGGTGTATCGTTTAAAATAAAACTATATGGATTATCATTTACAATCAAAATTTGATGTTGTTTGCCAAATGTTACCAATTCTTTAAAAAGCTGTTCAGTTGGTTTGCTACCCGTAGGCATATGTGGATAATTTACCCACATGATTTTTACCTTAGATAAGTCGGTTTTAGCTAAAGCTTCTAAATTAGGAAACCAGTTGTTCTCTTCAATCAGATCATAATATACGGGTACAGCTTCAACTAAGTTAGTTACAGAAGTGTATGTAGGGTATCCGGGATTTGGAATCAAGACTTCATCTCTTGGGTTTAAAAATGCCATAGAAATGTGCATGATACCTTCTTTAGAACCCATTAAAGGCAATATTTCATTCTCTGGATTTAAACTAACATGGTAATGTTGTTGGTAAAAATCAGCGATAGCACTCCTCAATTCAGGGATGCCTTGATAGCTTTGATATCCATGTATATGGTTTTGTTCTATAGCATTCTGCATGGCTCTGCTAACGGTTATTGGCGGATCAAGATCAGGACTGCCAATACCAATATTTATTACAGGTTTTCCTTCAGCTTTAAGCTGACGAACTTCACGTAATTTAGTAGAAAAATAATATTCTTTTACTTGTTGTAATCTGTTAGCTTTAGTGATCATATTTTCGTTTACTTTGTTGGTATTCACCTAATATTTTTAGACTACTCACTTTTTCTTTTACCATAATTATTGCTTTTTCAAATTGCGAGTAATCATCAAAAATAACGTCTGCAAAAAAAGCGTAATTCCATGGTTCATCAATTATAGGTAATGATTGTATTTTAGATAAGTTCATATTAAATTCAGAAAACACCTCTAAAATTTTTACTAAACTACCCGTTTGATGATTGGTTATAAATTTAAGAGAAGCCTTATTAATTATTGAAGACCTTTCTATATTTCCGTTACGTTTTTTTAAGATAAAGAAGCGTGTATAATTCTGTTTACGGGTTTGAATTTCGTTTTCTATAATATCTAAATTATAAATAGTAGCAGCTTTTTTACTGGCAATAGCAGCAATTCCTTTTAATTGTTTGTTGTGAATTTGTTTAGCAGATTCGGCAGTATCGGCTTCTTCAACCAGTTTAATATGAGAATGTTTTCTAAAAAATGCTCTACATTGTAGTATTGCCATAGGATGTGACCATACTTCTTTAATATCTGCCAATGATTGTCCTTTTAGAGCCATTAAATGATGATGAATAGGAAAATGGACTTCACCTTGGATAGTCAAATCAAACTCATCAATCAAAGCATAATTTGGAAGAATTGAACCTGCCAATGAGTTTTCAATTGCCATTACAGCTCCATCTACAATATTACTATTGATAAGCTCAGGTATTTCAACAAAAGTTAAACATTCTTTCAATATAATTTCATTACCAAAATATTGATTGGCAACGATGTGATGGAATGAACCTTGAACTCCTTGAATGGCTATATTCTTTTTATTATCCATAAAAAAAAGTCCCGATTTCTCGAGACTTTATGTGATACTATTATTTTATATCTAAATAACACCTACAAAGTCTCGCTTCATTTTATAAAAATAAAAGAAGTAAAAATAAGCTTTCCAAGTATAATTTAATTGCATTGTGCTATAATTAAGGAACAAATCTAAACTTAAAACTTAAAAAAACAAATTTTTTTAATGATTAGTAATGTTTTTTATCAATTTTTTAAGGGGACTTCTAAAATTTAACCATCTGTCAATCATATAATTATCTGTATATTTACCTTGTAAAAATCCAATTTAAACCAAATGTACAAAGCACAAGGAAAAAAAGGCTTATTTGATGAGGAGTT
>JAKISU010000077.1 GCA_021648445.1 Flavobacteriaceae bacterium | reverse complement strand
ATTAATTAAAAACAAGCGACTTATGAATTGATTTAGTTATTACACAAATTATAGAATCAATCTAAACTCAAACTGAGTTTTTGATATAAAAAATTTGTCGTCAAAACTAATTAATAGAGGTTGCCATAGTAAAGATGGTAAAGAAGTATATAAAGAGAGTTTTGTTTATGGGGAAGGTTATGGTATGTATTCAATGACAAGTTTTGTTTTAAATAAAACTGGAGATACACTGACAATAGCTGATAAAAAAGGGTCTAAAACTATATATGTAAAGGAAAAGTTACCCATAAATTGGAAGAAATATAAAGTTGATTGGTAAGAGTAATCAATATCTTCAAAAGATTACTACATGAGAACAATAAAAATAATATTTATTGCACTAATTCCTTTATTAATTATAAGTTCATGTAATTTGTTAGGTATAAATGGTCTATTTGAAAAAGGATATAGAAATGATAATGGACAATATGTTCCGAAAAATCCAAACTTTAAGTTAAAAGATAAACCTAATAATGTTATTCCGAGTAATTTGGATTTTGTAAATATTTATAGACTTCATCAAAGATATTATCAAGGTAAAATACATCCTTCTCCAGATGATAAAAACTCACGATTAAATAGCTTGATAAACTATAAAAAATTCTATTCAAATGGCAGATGCCTAAATGTAGTAATTTCTGCAAAAGATGAATTAGGAAATCCAAATCAACTTAAAGAATCTAACTTAGATCCTAATAATACGTATTGTAGTAAAGAATATTACCATAGTAAAGATGGTAAAGAAGTATATAATGAGCGTTTTGTTTATGGGGAAGGTTATGGTATGTATATAATAACAAGTTTTGTTTTAAACAAAACAGGAGATACATTGACAATAGCTGATAAAAAAGGATCTAAAACTATATATGTAAAGGAAAAATTACCAATAAATTGGAAGAAATATAAAGTAGATTGGTAATTTTATATAATCTTGTTTATGGACAAATAAATGACTGATGAATCTACTTCTTAATATTTACTTACTTCCACGTTTGTTTTTATACCCTAATTTTAGTAGCTTTATCATTAGAATTTATTGTATAATAGACAGGTTCTAATGAATAAGTTAGATTAAATAGAATAATCTTTTACTTTACCCGTTTTTGTTTTAATGAACGATAAGTAGGAGTTAAAAGTTGAAATAATAATTTTATTGATTATAATAAAAATGAAAGATTTAACAAAAGAACAAATAAAAGATAGACTCATTGCCCGTACAGCAGAGATATGGGGCGTTGATGAACTTGAACTAGAACACTCTTTTGATCCTATTATTTCATTATTATACGATGCCTTTTCTCATGAATTGGTACGGATTTCAAATTCTATTAAGTCAAGTAGAACCCGTATCACAGAGCGCTTAGTAGATTTGTTAACTCCGGAAGTTTCAACACTGGCAAAACCGGCACATGCTATTTTACACAGTGTACCTATAGAAACCAGAGAAGTTGTAAGTGCATATAATCAGTTTATTTTTAGAAAAAGATCAACAGGTATTGATGTAAATGCAAATAAATCGGTTGATGAATTCTATTTTAGTCCTACCGGAAATTTTGACATTTCTAATTGTGATATTAAATATATTGTAGGGCAAAAAAAGATAAGTATCATTGAAAATTTACGAATTAATGATTTTTTAACTGCTGAAGAACATTATAGCAAACCCAGTGAATACAATACTTTTTGGATTGGTTTAAAAACACATAAAGAGCTAGACTCATTACAAAATTTAATGTTTTATTTTAATACAACCAGCCATACAAAAAAAGAACTCTTTTTAAATAATTTAGTGAATTCTAAATGGGAAATTAATGATGAAAAGATCACTATCAAAAAAGGTTATAACACTGATATAAGGTCGATAGAAAATTATGAAAGTTTTATCAATGAAAGTGTACAAACTAAATTAAAATTCTATCAGACAACTATTAATTCGCTTTATGAAAAATATTTTGTAACCATTACTGATGATCGCCCTATTAATAAAATAAAAAAACGATATCCTGATGAATTTAAAGCCTTTTTATATCCTGAAAATCTTAAGAAATTCGATGAAGACTTAGTTTGGGTAAAAGTTACCATGTCTTCAATTATAAGCCCACAAATCATTGATAACATGTATTGTTATGCAAATTGTTTTCCGGTAATTAATAAAAAATTAGCACATAAAATTCAACGCTCTCAAAAACATTTAAATATAATTCCATTAGATATTGAAAATAATTTTTTTCTAGACCTCCAACAAATAGATACCAGCAATGGTAATGAATACTTGATGCAAAACGGTACGGCTTCTAAAACAAATAAAGAACTAAGAGCCTATTTAAGATATGGTGGAGTAGCTAGATTTGATGAAAGGGATGCTTCAGAATTGTTGCACTTTTTATTAGATGTGTTAAAAGAAGATACAGTTGCCTACAATGCTATAGGTGGTGACTTTATCAATTCTAATGTTACAGAATTACAACAAATAATTTCGAGAATAGAGCAAAAAATTGAAAATAATGATTTTATAAAAAATAAAGCACCTTATTTAATTATAGAAAATGATAAGACAAAGTATAATGCCTTAGAAACTTTTTTTGTTTCTTATTGGACAACCAATGGTGAAAAGGCAAATAAAATACATCCTTTCGTAAAGCTTTCTCAATTTAAAGGCACTTCTTTTAAAACAGATTCGTTAATGTTTGTTACCGGAACTGTTGGTGGTGAGAATGAACCTAAAGCAAGTGATAAGATATATGCATATAGAGAAAATATCTTGTCAAGAGGACGTGTAGTTACTAAACAAGATATTATTAACCACTGTTTTAACCATTATAAATCGAGTATTTCAAATGTTTCAGTAAAAAAAGGAATACAGGTACAGCAGGGTAGTGCAGTAGGTTATACACCAACAATGGATATTTATATTACCAAAAGTACCGATGCAACTTATAAAGATGCAGATTGGCTGTATTTAAAAGAAAGTTTAGAAAATAGCTTGCTTTTAAATTCAGCAAACGTTTTGCCTTTTAGAATTATGTATAATTAACTGGTTATACGTTTCGTGTTAGTTCGAGTGTTCCGCTGTAGCGGGATGTATCAAGAACATGTTTCTTGATAGAAATAAATAAAAAGTAATCAACAAAATCAATAAAAATTATTTAAAAACTATGAACCCATCTTGATTTTTTATATCTTGGTCAAATATTTAAGGGTTTTGCTCAATAAACAACTTATTTTTATTTCTTCAACCCGTTAAAAATGAGTTATATAGTAAAGATTGGGTCATATTTGAATCTATTAACCCTTAGATTGAGAAAACTAAATGATTAAAATGATTGATTCTAATTGTTTTAATTGATTATAAATTTTTGGAATTAACTGCAACATTTAAAGTTTAAATTGATATTGCTTTTCTACTTTTAGAGAGGTAAACTTGGCTTAGCCAAATTTTTAAATAATGGTATTGTTTGAGACGTATTTTAAATTTCTTGACAATGTCAACCAATTTGATTTTATTGAGATATAAAGTTAAATTGAAACATTTGTCCCCTTGGGAACCAGTATTGAGCCTTTCGACGAAGTCTATCCTGAGCGAAGACGAAGGGCAAGATAAGCCTAGCGAAGGATTAGGACTATTATAGAGGTATAATTCCTCTATTTAAGATATTAAAAATAGGGTAGTAGTACCTGATTAAGTTTAAGACAATTATAAAAACAAAAAAATAAGCTATGTCCAAAAATTCATCTAAGGTCTTTATAGACGGTTCAGAAGTATTAGCAGATGCCACTTTTCAAGTAGAGATCACTCAAGTTATGGGAACGCATAATCGTTTTGCTGTAAGTTTCCCCACAAGTTCAAAAGAGGGGTATGGAGCATCCTTGATGGATGATTCTATCAATTATATAGGCAAAAAGATCAGTATCTCTTATGAAGACAGCTTAGAGTTTGTAGGTTTGGTCAATGACGTGCAATTACATAAGAACAATGCAGCCACAGGAATGATCACTATTAGTGGTTTTAGTTCAGATATCGTATTGTCACAACGCTATGATTGTATGAGTTTTGAAGAAGGTTTTACCTTACAAGATGTGATAAGTGAAGCCATAGGTGACCATAGTGATCTAAAAAAGAATTTCGGTCATCAAATGGGTACAACCCTTCCATATACTGTACAATATAATGAAAGTGATTATAACTTTGTATATCGTATGTGTTCTCGTTATGGTAAATGGTTATATAATAACGGTAAGGAATTCTGTATTGGTAGAATAGGCGAAAGAACAGTAGAAGGTACTTATGGAAAAGAGCTCAGAACTTTCGGATTGCATAGTTCATTACAAGAACAAGCTTTTAGTATCAATCAACATGATTGGGTAAACAATGCTCCTTTTGACGGACAGTCAAGCAGTTCAAGTCCCGCAGCAAACCATCCATATATTCAAACGGTAAAGCAAAATTCAGATTTTTTATATAAAACACAAGGCTATTACAATTGGGTACATGGTCAACCTGAATTTAGCAGTCAACAAGGTATTGATGAAGCCACCAAGGCACACACTTTGGCAAGAACCTCAAATATGTTAAAAGCAGTTGGCACCTCCATTTTATATAAATTACGATTAGCAGACACGCTAAAAATACAAGGTTTTAATTTTAGTGATGACAGTAAAAAAGATACTTATGGCAGTTATATGATCACTAAGA
The DNA here is from genome assembly GCA_021648445.1 of Flavobacteriaceae bacterium. Lineage (GTDB taxonomy): Bacteria > Bacteroidota > Bacteroidia > Flavobacteriales > Flavobacteriaceae > Aureibaculum. The sequence continues at coordinate 9,592 of JAKISU010000077.1, read as the reverse complement.
TCACCCATAGATTTAAAAGTTCAGGTAATTATGTAAATAGTTTTGAAGGTGTACCCGAAGGCACAGAATATCCGGCATATAGTAATGCTTTTAGTTTTCCGAGAGCTGAAAGTCAAAGAGCCATAGTAAAAGACAATGCAGATCCTGAAGGATTAGGTAGAATAAAAGTACAATTCCCATGGCAACAAAAAAATGGCGACAGAACCACACCATGGATTAAGATGGCAACTCCTTATGCAGGAGCTGACAAAGGTTTCTATTTTATTCCGGAAGTTGATGAAGAGGTATTGGTAGGTTTTGAAGGTGGTAATGCCGAAAGACCATTTATTCTCAGTGCCGGATTTAATAAAACAGCAAATAGTTCTTTTGCAGACCCTGATAATAATATTAAGGCCATTCAAACCCGAAGCGGACATGTCATTAAAATGGATGATACCAACGGGGAAGAAAGTATTACCATTACCGATAAGAACGGGAATAAGATCTATTTGAATACCAAAGACTCAAGTATTCATATACATGCCCCGGCAAATATGACCTTTACGGCAGATACGATTGATATCAAAGCAACAAATGCCTTGACAATGTCTTCAGCTGAAGCTACTATCGCTATAGAAGCAAAAGAAGACATAGGCATGCATAGTAAAGAAGCCAAAATGCAAATTAGTGGAAAGCAAAATGTTGATATGCGTAGTCATGAAGCTGAAGTTAAAATAAAAGCTAAAACCAATACCAATATTGTAGGCAATGAAGTGGTAGATATTCTTGGAGGCAGTGAACTTAAAATGCACGGTAAAGGTACTAGTAAATTAACAGGGGGCGAAGTATATGTAAACAAAGGCTAATACCTATTTAAACTTTAAAATGATATATATAAATAGTTTCTTTTTCAATTATTTTATGTTTAAAAAAATAACTATAACTAAGGCTATATTAATTTTTTTCGCCTTAACGAATCAAAAAATAATTCATTTTATTTATGCATAATTTTAAAATTAAGTTGGTATAATATGGAAAGGATCTTAAAATTTGATGCCTTTGTCTCTGATAGCCGTAGGTATAAACACGAAGCATCTTCAATTGTGGCTACTGAAAAGATGATGATGAAAACATCATCAGAAACACTTATTGAAAAAAAATATCTGGAAAAAAGTTTGGATAAAAGCGGACATGTATTCAATATAAAAACACTTTCAGAAACCTATGGTAAAGATAGCGCTACGCAAAAAATAGGTAGTGATATGAATTCTCTTGTTAGTGATATAGATGTAATAACAGATGCTAGAGGAAAATTAAAACAAATTTATAATATGCCTGATGTCATAAAAAGATGGGATGGTGTAAAGAAAAAATGGAAAAAAGAAGCCACTAACAAGAACAGAGAACAAGTGCATAAAACCATTGCTACTGTTGAAGGTAATCTTAAAAACGGCACTTTTGTAGATGATATTAGTAATCAAGGTGTCTTATATTTTTTATTAAATGGTCTGTATGGAAGTTATGATGATAAAGAAGAGCTACAATTAAAAAGAGATCTCAATAAATTTTTAGTGACTCAACCATTACCTTTAAAAATAAACTATAAAGTTGTTGATTATAATCGTTTCACCAAAGAAATGGTCATTGAAGGTTTGGGTGAAGTTGACGAAGAGCGTTTAGACAAAAAAACATTAACCAAATTGATCCGTACCTTAAAAGACAAGATAAATCTTAAAGTAGATCTGCAAGTAGCCTATAAAGAACGCTTTGAATTTGACCAATATCATTGGCTTATAAAAGGAGAGCAAGAGGTAAAAGTAAAGATACCCGGTTTTTATATGGTAGAGAGTAAGCAAAGTATCATTCAAACAGATAGAGATGGCTGATAAAAAATATGTACCGCAAGGCGTATATTTGGCCTGCGATAAAGGTACAACACCTACAGAGTTTAAAATAACGAACAATAACAATGTCTTTTTGTTTGAAGAACCCGTTGCCAATACCGGCGACATGGCGCCTAATGTAAACATACTTCCTTTCGGAAGTTGCAGTGCTAAAGGCGGAAGTCCGTGTATGCCTGTACCAACACCTTGGCAAGGTTTTGAAGATGGTATATTTATTGGTAACTTTAACCCTTTGTTAGAAGACTCTATAATGCAGTGTGGTGTAGGCGGCAAAATAGAAATATTTTACTCTTTAGAAGAAGCAGAGGCAGCCAGTGATGACGGTGGTATGAGTTTTTGGGAAATAGTAGGTGCTGCTGTATTGGTAGTAGCTGCTGTGGCATTGATAGTAGTGACCGGAGGTGCAGTATTAGCAGCCGTAGCAGCTGTAGGTGCAGCATCAGGTGCATTAGCGACTACAGTAGCGGTAGGTGTATTGGCTTTGGAGGTAACAGCATTGGCATTGGAGGTTAAGGCTCTTTATGATTATACCCAAGATGGTGATGAAGAAGCCTTATTTAAAGGTGTTGCTTTAGGCTTTATGTTTTTAGGAGCAGGTAAATTGGTTGGTAAAGGGTTTGATATGTACCAATCAAAGAGAGCGGCGAATTTAGCTGATGAAGCCTTTGATGGTGTAAAACAACTTGATGAAGTTGCAGATCCTCCAGGTACATTTAGAGACCCTAATGGTAAATTAAGAAATAAAGACGGTACTTTTGCAAAAGATCCAAAAGCTGTTAAATTTAACAGAAGCACGGCTGAGAGAAAGAAAGCTTTGATGAGAGATGCTTTAGATTCAGATAGTGGTTTATCTGATAGGGCAAGAAAGCAAATTTTAGATTCTAAAGGAAATAAAGTACCTAAAGGTCATGAGGTATCACATGAGAAGCCTTTATATACTGGTAAAACTGTTGCTGAGAAAAAAGCATTAGATAGAGCTAGTAATATGAAAACGCAACAAAAAAGTGTACATAGGAAAAGACATATGAAATGTGGTGACCAGTATCATGATTTTCCGATATAACCCAAAATTTCACATATGAGTTTAGAAAAATTAAAAAAAAAATATGAAATGGCATTTAAATCTGAAGATTTATCATTGCAATTAGATTTTTTAGATGAACTTCTTGAAAATAATGAAGATGAAATTATACTGTTCCATTATAACTTATTAAAAAACAAATCTGATAAAAGGTTTTTCCAGTACTTAAGGGCTGACTTTAAGAAAAGAGGTCAAAAAGGAGAATCTTTTTTGCTTGATAAAATTAAGGAAGAGACAGATCTAGAATTAAAAGGTGAAATTCTGCATATTTTGGGAGGTATGCGATGTGCTTCTGCCAAACCTTTTGCTAAAGATTTGTTAAATGAAACAGACTACAATTCAAAATATAAAGGGATAATAGTTTTAGGGTGGCTTGGTTCAAAGGAAGAAATCCCAATTTTAAACAGAGAACTGTTAAAAAATGAAATACCAGAATTAAGAGCTTTTGCAGCATCAGCACTGAGACAAATTTGGTTTAATCATTCAAAATTGAACACAAATATCATTAGATGTTATTATGAAGCACTTCAAATAGAACAAGAAAATATTGTTTTGAGTACGATATTAGCTTCTACACAAGAAGTTTTAAAGAAAAAATTTGGAATCAAAGAAAGTAGATATGGAGAAATTTCTGGCGATGTAGATTTAGCAAAACCAAAAGCATTAAAAGCCATTGAAAAATTTCTAAAAATATAATTATGATTATTTTTTTATACAGCGTAGAAGGTGATTATGAGTTGAAAGATGAAGATTTAAACCTTGAAGAGTCTTTAACCGAGTTTTATGAATTATCAGACGAAAAAGGTTCTTTTTTTGGTGTTAAAACTAAAAATGGTATAATTCAATTTGCTTGGGAAAATGAAAATAAATGGTTAGTAGATTTACCTAATCCGCCATCATTTTTAAATCTTCAACGTTATGCAAGTTATGATGAATGTGTAGAAATCATTAAATCTATATTTAAAGATGTTTTACCAGAAAACATTGAAGATTTGGTCAAAGTAAAGATTATGGAAGAAACACTTGATACCGTTCTAGAAAAGAGAGAATAACACTATAACCAAAGTTGCTATATTAGAGCTTTTCAGAAATGAAAAGTTTTTTCTTTTCTATACGATTGTGATCTAGGCGGCAAAATAGAAATATTTTACTCTTTAGAAGAAGCAGAAGCAGCCAGTGATGATGGTGGTATGAGCTTTTGGCAAATAGTAGGTGCAGCTGTATTAGTAGTAGCTGCGGTAGCGTTGATAGTTATTACTGGTGGGGCAATAATAGCAGCTGTAGTAGCTGTAGGTGCTGCATCAGGTGTATTGGCAACCACAGTAGCGGTAGGTGTATTGGCATTGCAGGTAACAGCATTAGCAATAGAAGTAAAAGCCCTTTATGATTATACCCAAGATGGTGACGAAGAAGCTCTTTTAAAAGATGTGGTACTAGGCTTTTTGTTTTTAGGGGCTGGCAAGGTTTTAGGAAAGGTTGGAGGAAGATTGATGAAAAATAAGGCGGTAACCGAAACCTTAGAAACAGTAGCAAAAAAAATAAGTAAACGACTAGAATATCTAGGAAGAACCCCAGGGAAGTCATCTAGAACCGGTAGAGAAGTGTTTGAGAGGATGCTCAATGGGAAACCACCAACAGCAAGAATTGGTAGGGGAGGTAAAAAAGAGTTTTGGGATCCTGATAATAAAGTATGGAGAGATATTGCTGAAGCAGATATGGGTCATATAGAAGATGCTGTAACTTGGTGGAATAAAACAGGACGACAATATGGAGCAAAATCTAAAGAAGTAAGAGATTGGATGTTAGATAGTGATAATTATGTTTATGAATACTTTAGAACAAATAGATCAAAAGGAGCAATATTAGGTAAAACAACTACCTATTTACCACCTTCAAATTAGTTATATTAAATAAATTTATGGCAGTTTTAGAAAAACCGGTACAAGATAAAATAGATAATTTATCAAACAAATCATATGATTTATATGAATCAGGAGATAAGGTAAATTCATATAAGTTAATGGAAGATGCATGGGAGTTATATCCTGAACCAAAAGAAAATTGGAATGAAAGTTATAATACAGCCAGATATGCCTTAGACGATCTCTTAAAAGATGGTAAGATTGATAGAGCATTGATATGGTATGAAAGAATGACTAAAATTCAAGAAAATTTGGGTTCTTGGGAAGGTTCTTACGAATTTTATTCAGGTAAGTTTTTATTTGAAAGAGAAAAATATAACGAAGCACATGAATTTTTTAAGAAGTCAGTCGTTATAAGGGGAGGTTTAAATTACTTTGAAGATGAAGATCCAAAATATTTAGATTTTTATAAAAACCCAGAAAAGTATATAAAGAAATAGCTATGGAATTATCTGATAAAATACATGATAAAATAATTACATTAAGTGATGAAGGAGATTTTTTATTAGAAAATGAAAAGACAGATGAGGCATTAGAAAAATTTCAAGAAGCTTTAGTATTAGTACCTAGCCCAAAATCAGATTGGGAAGCTTCATTATGGCTATATGCTACTATTGGAGACTCATTTTTTATAAAAGAAGACTTTGAAAAAGCTTTAGGCGCATTCAGAGATGCTTATAATTGTCCAGAGGCAGTTAATAATCCGTATATAAATTTGAAAATAGGAGAAAGTTATTTTGAATTAGAAGACTTTGAAAAAGCAAAAGAGTTTTTATTAAGAACCTATATGCTAGAAGGTAAAGAAATTTTTGAAGATGAAAATGAAGAATATTTTGCACTTATTGAGCCTTTGATATAAAGTAGGTAATTTAAAACATCCTTGTAGCTTTTCAGAAATGAAAAGTTTTTTCTTTTTAGGTGCAGGTAAAGTTCTTGAAAAAGGGTTTAGAATGTGGAAAGCAGGTAAAAATGCAGATGAAGTTGTTGAAGTATTAGATGATGCTTTTGATGCAAGCAAACCATATAAACATTTAGAAGATAGTAAACATGTAGGAACTGGGAAAGATTTTACAGCTGCTCAAAGAAAGAAAATTTATGATGCAAATAGAAAAAGAAATGGAGGCGTTTTAAAAGATGATGATACAGGTGAAATCTTAGTCCAATCTCAAAAGAGTAAAAAAGGTGTTACACCTTCTCAAAACGAAGCACAAATAGATCACATTATTCCTAAAAATCCAGACAATCCAAGTATTCCTGCAGGTAGCAATAGCTATAAAAATGCTAAAGTTATTTCAAGGCAAAGAAATCGAGCAAAGTCTAATAAAACAAGTGGTTGAATCAATTATTTGTTGTATATTTATTACAATGTACATTACATATATTAATCTAATATGAGTATGGAAAAAGTCAATTTATTAAATACAAATAATATACCTGAGATTCCAATTTTGATAAAGAAATTAAAAGCATTGGCAATGCTAGATGCCATTTTGATGCCTGATTGGAATTATAGGTATTATTCATTTGATAGTACTTGGGATAATAATGAGATGATGGCTTCCATGCGAAATGGTAGTGGAGACCATTATTTTATTCTTTTTAAAGAAGAAGGGGCAATAATTAAAGAATTTCAAAAAGATTCAACAATAAATAAAAATGTTGAAAATTCGAAAATCATCGCAAATTTGACAATGAATTTACCTAAAGAATTTCAAAATTTCATAACTGAACCAGCTTTCAAGATGGATGAGATAACTTTTTTATCATGGAGATTATTTAAAGACTCTAATTGGAATGTAGGTAATTTATCAGCATTTGACAAAGAAGATATTAATTCTTTAGTTAATAGAATTGATATATTGGTAGGAGACTATAATGATTATATTGATTGGGCAGAAGAATATTACGAAGTTGAAATTGATAAAATAGCAGTCAATAGAATTTTTGATGGAGAAACTCTTACTGATGAAATGATAACTAGATTAAATCCAGAAATATCGAAGGAGAACCTTGAGGAAGATATTCTTGAAATAGGTTATTCTATTGTTTAAATATAATTTATTAGAGGTCAGTAGTTAATTACTTATAATTTGATTTTGATAAATTTTATCAGCACTGACCATTTTAGTTATTAAGTTATTGAATATTGTCTTTTTGCTTTGAGAGCGGTTAATTCTAAAACAAAACTCATCAAAGTATCGATTAATATTAAAATCACTTACCCAAGAATAGGTTGTTCTTATCCAGGACTTTATTTGATGAATCATAGTGTGAAGAGCTTTGAAATTGAGTCCTTTATTACTGTTTATCTGTGTAATATTAAAAGCCTTTGCTATAGGTCTGTATCCTCTCCAATTATCAGTTGTAATATTTGCATCTCGACTAATATGATTTACAAACATATATTGTAGAGACCTTGTGGAAAAGTCTTCAATACACATAGCATAGATGCGTTTAACCTTACCTTCTTTGGTAAGCTCAACAGCAGTAATAGCCTTCTTTTTCTTACCTTTATAACTACGCCCTATTTTACCTTGCTCTTGACCTCCCAAAACAAGCTCATCAACATGGACATTTCCATTCATTGGATTATTACCACTAGAAGACATTGCTTCTCTTATCTTGAGCATAAACAAACGAGCTGTCTTCTCAGTCACTCCATAACGAACTCCCATATAACTTGCTGATAGGCTTTTTGTGCTAGTTGCCATTTCAAAACAAATAAAAAATGCTTTTCTAACTCCAAATTTAACCTTGTGAAACAAAATATTGGCTGTTGCTGATTCAATATGAGAACAAACATTACATATTCTTGAAAAATCTTTACGTTGTTGACTAGCATTATGACCACATTTATTACAATTATAACCATCTTTCCATTTTAATAAAGAAAGATATTCTTTACAATCTGCATCAGTTTTGAACCGATCAGAGAACTCTAGAAGGTTTTGTCCCTTGAAAATATCCATAAATGTCTTATTTTTATTGAAACTAAAGATAGGTATTTATATACTGACCTCTATAAAAACAAATAAAACAATGAATGTTAATGAAAAAATTTTTGAACTTTTTGACTATATAGATGAAAATAGTCTTGAAGAAGGTGAAAGTTTGTTAAAACATCTAACCTATGTAAATAGTGAGTGGGACGTACTTCCTGAGATTAAAATGGAAGATGTAGATAGAACACTTTTAGCAATACTTATGATTGACCTTTTTATGAAAGTTAAAGATTTTGATAATATGAAAAAGTGGATTGAGGTATATCTTTATGATGAGCAGTATCAAGAACAAATATCTTTCTATAATGGTAAACTAGAATTTGAAATGGGCAATTATGATAAAGCATATGCATTATTTGATGAAGCATTTAAACTAACTAATGGTAGAATGTTAGAAGGTAAAGGGGTTTATTTAGATTTTTATAAAAACCCAGAAAAGTATATAAAGAAATAGCTATGGAGTTATCTGATGAAATACACGATAAAATAACTGCGTTAAGTGATGAAGGAGATTTTTTATTAGAAAATGAAAAGACAGATGAGGCATTAGAAAAATTTCAAGAAGCTTTAGTATTAGTACCTAGCCCAAAATCAGATTAGGAAGCTTCATTATGGCTATATGCAGCCATTGGAGACTCCTTTTTTATAAAAGAAGACTTTGAAAAAGCTTTAGGTGCATTCAGAGATGCCTATAATTGTCCAGAGGCAGTTAATAATCCATATATAAATTTGAAAATAGGAGAGTTATTTTGAATTAAAAGATTTTGAAAAAGCGAAAGAATTTTTATTAAGAACCTATATGCTAGAAGGTAAAGAAATTTTTGAAGATGAAAATGAAGAATATTTTGCACTTATTGAGCCTTTGGTTTAAGACATAGATGACAAAAAGATAAAAGGGTTTTCAGAATTGAAAAGCTTTTTTTATTTCAACTATTAAGATTTTAGCAGAAAGATTATTTTATATACTATTTATATTCAAATAGGGTTTTCCAGAATCTAAAACGCAAACCTGTGTCGTACATCAAATACGAAATGCTTGTAGATATGTAGTTTGGAAGGATAAAAAAGCATTTACTTCAGATATGAAAAACATCTATAATGCCCCAAAAACAAGCCGCAGAAGCCGCTTTAAATGACTTTGCAGACAAATGGGAAAGCAAGTACTCATACGCTATAAAAAGTTGGAGAGACAACTGGGAAGAGCTTACTGTTTTCTTCGAATTTCCTTTAGAAATAAGAAAAATTATTTACACCACTAACCTAATTGAAAACCTAAATGGAAAAATTAGAAAATACACTAAAAACAAATTATCATTCCCCACGGATCAGGCTGTGATGAAATCCGTATATTTGGCGGTAAGAGAAGCAACCAAAAAATGGTCAATGCCAATTAGAAATTGGGGCATTATCCTCAATCAGTTCTTAACCATATATGAAAAAAGGGTCAGACTTTAAGTAAAAAATCTAACCCAAGTTATTTTAACTTACACACTTTGTAGGATAGTGTCTTTTAAAATAACATATAATCCATAGATATTTATCTATTCGCATATAATTTATAATTAGCCATCCCCCGTTTTTTTTTAGTTGAACCCTAGATTCAGTTGGTCAGGAAACGGTTCTGGTCGGGTTCTTTCAATTTTCCATCTTGTTCTTACGGGCATCAACAAGATGGCCACCACTTTACTTATCTTATAGTATATA
>JAKISU010000003.1 GCA_021648445.1 Flavobacteriaceae bacterium | reverse complement strand
CGATCAATAATTTAAGCTCTAAAGTTACTTTTTCGTAGCTTTTTTTTCGCCAGGGTTGTTTTTGGGTTTTCATAAGTGACTATCATTAAGTGATGAATTTTTAGTCAACCTATTTCAGGAAAGTACACATATTTAACTCCGTCTTTTTTCCATTCTTCTAAATTACCTATTGTAGACGATCTGTTGCCAAAATTACTTACGGCAGCCCAAGTAATTAAACGTGTTATTCTTGAATCTTCTCCTGCTTTAATGGTTACAATACCTCCACCTCTTGAATGACCTATTAGAGTAATATTAGCTGTGTCAATTTCATCTTTGTATGACTTTTCGGTCGTTACCCAATCAAAAATTGACTGTAAGTCATCAAGCTCTTTGGTGTAATTATTTTGACCAAAAGCTTCCAAATCTGGAAAATCTATGGGTTGCTCAATTGTACCACCATTATGAGAAAAGTTAAATTTCACAAAGAAAAAATGGTGTTTAGCAAAAGCTTTAGCAACCAAATTCCAACAACCCCAATCTTTATAGCCTTTATAACCATGTGCAAAAATAACTATAGGTTTAGGTTTGTTGTTTTCAATATAAAAGACATCGGTTAATATTGGTTTCTGATGTTTACCTTGTAATATTCTGCTTTTAGTAATTTTCATCTGTTTTTATTTATTATTTCAAACAAATCTGTTGGAGTTTCAATTTCAAAATCAGGTTTGTAAGCCCATGGTTTGGTGTCAGCACCACTATATTTTACTATTATTGAAATTACTTTACTGTTTTCACACAATTCCTTTTCTATATTTCTTGCAAATTTTACATCACCTTCATGATCGCCAATGTAAAGAATAGTTTTGTTAAGTATAGTTTCAAATAGTTGCTCTAAACATTTTAGCCCTCCATATGGAGAAGGTTTTTGAGCATTATTGGGAATATCATCATATCCAATAATTGAATTAAATTTATGGATTAAGTTATTTTTTTCTAAAACCCAATTAATATTTTCAGATGAATTTTGAGAACAAATCCCTTGAGGTATGTGAATTTGATTTATAGTTTGTTCAATTTTTGAGAATAATTCTACTGGTGTTGAGTTTTTGAGTTGATACTCAGTCCACAAAGTTCCGGCTTTAAGCATTTCACTTTCCGTCATTCCATAATAATTAACATATAAATCTTGCCAATTTTTTGACTGATGATTTGCTATATGATATGATTTTTCACTTTTTAAATGATATGGCAAATTTTCTCCTGTAAGCCTTGGTGTTACAACCGAAAGAATTTGTTTAGTAATAATATTTTTTGGTATAGAATTAACTAAAGTACCATCATAATCCCAAAGAATAGCATCTATTTTCATTAATGTTCGCTTCATATTTATGTAAAAGGGGTTTCTTTTTCCATTATTCGTTTTTCAGTATCAAAAATTTCTAATATTAATTGTTTTAACTGAATGGTAAAATTGTCTAAATCATCTTTAGACACATTATTTTTATTCACTTTTAAAAACCTTGATTTTAAATTTTTAAATGATATGATTCCGCTTTCAAGTTGAGTACTATCTAAATCAATAGTATTCATTTGAGTATACAATAAGGCATAAAAAAGAACTTGAAAACTTTTACTGTATTTATAATCAGAAGTTAATAAATCCCAGTTTTTAATAATTAATTGGGGTTGTGTCACTTTACCTGTTTTATAATCTATAATCCTGATAACACCATCAACTTCATCAATTCTATCTGCTTGCCCTTTTAAATGTATAGGAAAGTTTAATCCTTCAATGGTTATAGAGGTTTCTAAATCATGTTCTAAAGCTATTATTTTAGTCTGTTTTCCTTGCCGGATTAAAGCGATTTCTTGTGTTAAAAAATTATCTATAAATTGATGTGCTACTTTATAAATCAACAAATTTTTACCCGAAGTAATATTATTACCATATTCTTTTATAAACCATTTTTTTACTTCGTCTGATACTTTTGTTTTCATGATTTTTATAGCACCTTCTGTTAAATATTTTCCTATAAAAGGAATATATAGTACTTCTAACGTTTTATGAATTATTGTGCCTAACGTATTTGCAGCAATCGTTTCCTCAACTTCCTCAACTTCTCTTATTTTTAATATTTTTTGTTTGTAGAATTCAAAAGGATTTAAGATGTATGTAGTAAGTGTAGTAGGAGAGAATCCTCTTTCTGCTAATTGCTTTAAACTTCTAAGCAGCGTTTTGTTTTTTAGTAATTGTTTTAGTTTATTTTTTGTTTTGTTCACTTTAGGGCTTACTACAAACTTTTCTATTTCATTTTCTTTTAGAATCTCTAACTGTGTTAAAAATCGACTTTGTTCTCCTGACCCATATACATCAGCTTCAGTATTATAAATTAAATATATATTTTCTGCACGCTGTAATAATCTAAAGAAATGATAAGAAAAAATAGCATCTTTTTCTTGGTAAGTTGGTAAGCCTACTTCTTTTTTAATATCAAAAGGAATAAATGAATTATCAGATTTACTAGCAGGTAATATACCTTCATTAACAGAGGTAATAATCAAGTTTTTAAAATCTAGAACTCTAGTTTCTAACATGCCCATTATTTGTAATCCAGATAGAGGTTCTCCTTTAAATGACAGCTTCTCATTTTGCAATAGTTGTTTGTAAAACTGATATAATGTTTTAATATCTGTAATATATCCAAAAGTTGTATTTAAATTTGATAGTTGTTGAAAAATAGTATAAAATCGATATACATATTCTTTTTCAAGTTGATTTAATGTTGCTTTCTCTTGAATTATTATAATTAACTTAATGCAATTATCAATGGCAATAGGGGCATTATCATTCCAATTATCAAACAAAAAGGAAATTAGCTCAAATTCTTGTAAATGATCTTTAGATAATTTTAATAGATCAGGTTTTGTGATATATGTATAATTGTATGTTGAAATTTTCAAGCTCAATTTTCTCAACAAATTAATCTTATTAAAAAGAACGTTTATTTGGCTATGATTTAAAACAGAGAGTAGATTTTTATAATAAAACTTATCTTTTTTATTATTGATATGTAATTTAAAGAGGGCTTCAAATAAATTTGCCAACGAAATATCTTTTAGCTCATAACCCATGGTTATATTCACATTTTTAACATCTTTTGGTAATGAATTGAGTGTTGATGTTAATAATGATTCATCAGCTAAAACTAATGCTGTATTTTTATAATTTTCAGTTGTATTATGCAACGTTGCCAGTACTTCACCTGCATATTTAATTTGCGAAGTGTTTTTAGGAGTACCAATAATTTTAATGTTTTTTTTGGAAGAAAAACTATCAGTCATCCAATTTAACGGGTTATTTTTATAATAAGCCCAATTTTTATGATATTTTTTAATGAATGATGATGCACTATGATTAGAGTTATAATAAGAACTGTCTATATCCCAATATATAGTTGCAATTCCACTATTTAGTAACTCTTGAAATATTTTCTCTTCAGCCTTATTAAGTGCATTAAAACCTACAAAAACAATCTTTGTTTCGGTAATGTTATTAATGAAGAAATGAATATTATCTACTGCTTCTCTATATTGTAAACCTTGATAGCCAACTTTTTTTTCTAGTAAGTGCTTATAAAAAGCGGTATAGTATGTTTCTAATTTTTCAAAAAAACGAAAACGGTTTTTAATTAGTTCTGTTTTTTGTTCACCTTTTAATAGTTCTTCCAGCCTTTTAATATCTTTTAAATAACCAAAAATATATTTAGGATCGATTAAATGCCTGTCTATTTCATTAAAATCTTGTAATAAAATTGTTGCCCATGTTGAAAACTGATCAAAACTGTCAATTTCTTTTACGAGAGCATGTTGCTTATAAATATGATAAAATTCAAATAATAACGTAGTTGTATCAATTGAATTTATATTTGATAATTCTTTGATAAACTCTTCTATACTTATAATTTTTGGAAGTATAGTAGTTTGTATTAAAGATGATTTGAGTTCATCTTTTAGAAAGACCCCAGCTCTTTTACTTGGTAAAATAAAAGTATAATTAGAAAGATTGTCAGTCTTAGCTAATATTTCTTGAACAACACTATTTAAATAAATTTGCACGAAACGAATTTACGGAATGTTATGACAAAAAAAAAGCCGCACATGAAGTGCGGCTTTAAAATATATTAGAGTTTTAATTACTTAGCTAAGTTAATTTCAACTCTTCTGTTTTTAGCTCTACCAGCTCTTGTTTTGTTCGTATGGAGAGGGTTTTCTTCACCGTAGCCTTTAGAAGTTAATCTATTTGCTGCGATGTTTTTAGATACTAAGTAATCTAATATAGCTTTAGCTCTAGACTCAGATAATGATTGATTCAATTTAGCTGAACCTGAACTATCAGTATGTCCTTCGATATGGAAATTAGAATCTTTATACTCAGTCATAATATCACCAATTAGATCTAATTTTTCTGAAACACCGGGTCTGAAAGAAGACTTACCAACGTTAAAGTAGATAGCTTTAGCAAATTCATCTAATTTAGCTTTAGCTTCTTCAGTAATTACTTTTTCTGGACAACCTTGATTAGAAGCAGGGCCTATTTCATTAACACAATTGTCATCTTTATCAAATACACCATCGCCATCAGTATCTGGCCAAGGACAACCTTTATTTTCTGCAGGACCGGCAACATCTTTACACTCATCATCTTTGTCATAAACACCATCTCCGTCAGCATCAGGACAACCGTTATTTGCAGCAGGACCAGCATCGTTTGGACATTCATCATCTTTATCAGCAACACCATCAGCATCAGCATCAGGGCAACCATTTAGTGCAGCTAAACCAGCAACTTCTGGACATGCATCGTCACTATCTTTAATACCATCACCATCAGTATCAGGACAACCATTGAAAGCTTCAAGACCAAATACCTCAGGACACTCATCATCTTTATCATAAATACCATCTTTATCTGTATCCTTACCGCCAAACTTAATAGCTATACCTAAAGCATGTTGGAAATGAGGTAATTGACGATCTTCATCAAATGAATGTTTGTAAACTGATTGAAGATTCAAACCAATAAAATCGTTAAACCATATATTAAAACCAGCACCACCATTAAAAGTACCAGCACCTAAATCATCAATAAAAGTATAACCTCCACCAACTGATAAGTAAGGATCAAACCATTTAGAACCACCGTACATGTTATTTAAAGCATAGCGAATGTCTAAATCTGCACCAATGTAAGATAAATCTGCAACAGTATTATCACCAACTTTATCTATTCTGTTCAATGAAGCTGCTAAGCCTAATGAAAATCCATCACCTATATACCTACCAACTCTAACTCTTGAGATTGAAGGTATCATATTAAAGTGATCATCAACATTGACAAATTCATCAAACCAATTACCCATTCCGGCTTGATTTGTTGGGTAAAAGTCAACTGCATTTACACCAAAATCAATTGACCAAGGGTTGTTTTCGTCTTGGGCACTCATGCTAAAACTAGCAAAAAGGACTAAAACGAATAAAACTTTTCTTAAATGTTTCATTTTAAATAATTTAAATTTATAGTTTCTGTTTCTAAGTTTTTAATTTATGCTTAAAAAGCGTAAATACTAACGGCAAATATATAAAATCTTAAGTTAATTTAACTTATTAAGCTTTTTTTTTTAATTGATACATAAAAACAATTAATACATTGAAGCTCTATTATCTTCAATATCTGCTAATTTTTTTATAGCTTCATATGCTTTCAAGCCTTTAGACTTATTTGTATTCGATATAGTATTGGTGAAACTTGTATAATTTTCTAAAGTTTTAGGGTTTTCTTTTTTAAGAATTTTAACTACAAAAACACCATTTTGAGCTTCAATACCTTTATATGTTTTATTTTCATCTAACGATGTTAGAATTGATACCAAATCTGCAGATCGTCCTACATTAGGCAAAACAGGGCTACCTAAAGATACTGCCTTTGAAGAATTTACATTTTTATTAAATACTTTAGCTATTTCTTGAAGATTATCTCCTTTCATTTTTTCTTTAATCTTTTTGAGCTTCTTTTCGTTTAATAAGATATTTCTAATTTTGAATTTTGAAGTGCCAATACTAAGTCCTTTTTTACGTTTTGCAGTAAGCTTAACAACAGCATAACCTTTGTCAATATCAAAACGTTTAATATCGTTTTCTTTTGTTTGTTTTTCAAAAGACCAAGTTATAATTTGTCGTTGATCACCTAAGGTTGAAACTTTCTCATCCATAGCTTTTAAATCTATTACAGGTTGTACAGTTAATTCATTCTCTTTAGCAAGTTCTTCTATACCTTTGCTATTTGACAATTCTGATGCAAATGTTTCGGCTTTTTGAAAAATATAATTTTCAGTCTCTTCAGAAGCTTCAATTTTTCTTGAGAATGTAGCAATACTAACAGTTTTTTGCTTGTTTTTCTGATTCTGAATTTCAATAATATGAAATCCAAAATCTGATTTTACAACATCTATATCTCCAACATTATTTTCAAATGTAAAGTCTCTGAACTCAGGTACCATTCTATCATAAGTAAACCAATCTAGCTCCCCTCCTTTAGCTCCACTTCCTTTATCAGATGATAAACTTTTAGCAATGTCGGCAAATTTTGATTTATCTTTTTTGATGACTGTCAAAAGACTATCAACAGATTTTTTAGCTTCTGTTTCTGTTTGCGTAATTGAAGGGTCAGCTCTTAATGCTCCAACAAAAGGAATTAATATATGTCTGGCTTTTACTGAATCAGGTAATTGTTTTATTGCAAGTAATTTTGAAAGCTTATAATATTCTCCATCTTTATAAGGACCATAAATTTCGCCAACATTTAAATTGAATAAGCTATCTGCAAATACTTTGTTGAGTTTGTTTTTAGTATAAAACTTAGTATCTAAGGGGGTGTCAGAGCTATATTCACTGAAAAATTCTTCAGTATTATCCGCATTAGTAAAGCCAGTTATTTTAATATTTGTTTTAGCAGCTGAACTATATTCTTCTCTATCATTAATTAACTCTCCTAAGTTGTTTTTTATAACTTGTTCGTCTTCAGGAGTCGCTTTAATATCAAATTTCACAAAACTAATATTACGAGAGGCTTCAGTTTTATATTCATCAGGATGACTTTTAACATACTTTTTAATTTCGTCGTCAGTAATGTCAACTAAACTGTCGGCAATATATGAATATGGTACATGTACATACTCTAAATCTAGTTTGGTATTATTGTCAAAGTAATAGCGTTCTCCTTCTTTTAAAGTAACACCTAAACCTGCAGTAATTAAGTTGTTATAAGTATTAATTTGTAAATTAGATTTGATACTTTTTTCATAATTAAGCCACCCTAACCAAGTAGCTTTGCCTTGTTCATCTTCAGTTGCAGCATCTTGTAATGTGGCAATGTATTCTTTAAATTTTTCTTCATCAAACAACCCTATTTCATTTTTAAATTGAGGGTTGTTCTGAACAAAAGGCTGTTTAACTATTTCATCCCAAACATCTTTTTCTCCAACTATAATTCCAGATTTTTCAAGTTGGGTTTTATATACTTTTTCTCTTATTAAATTATCCCAAGCAGTATTTACACTTTGTAATTGTGAACCTCTATTACCTGTTCTTGCTCTTTGTTGTTCTACTAATTGAGCAAATTCTTCACGAGATATATTTTCTCCATTAATTTCGCCAACAGAATTTTTGTTACCACCATAACCGCCACGAGTAAAAACATCACCAATCACAAAAGAAAATAATGCTAAAGCGATAACGATAATTAAAAATAAAGAACGTTCTCTAATTTTACCTAAAATTGCCATTTTTAAATCTTTTTAAATTCAGTGTGCGAAAGTACAATATCCGTTTTAATTATGAAAGTAGAATTACAAGTAAATTAGAACGAGAAAGTAAGTCTATTGTTCTTTAAATAAAACTTTTAGGTAAACCTTTTCAATTTTTGACGATGAGACTTCTAGAATAGTAAACTGAAAGTTTTCAATATTAATAATTTCACCTTGTTGCGGGATGTTTTCTATTGAATTTACAATTAAGCCCCCAATAGTTTCATAAGCATCACCTTTAGGGAGGGTTAAATTATAAGCTTCATTAACAAAATCAACTTCTAAACGAGCAGAGAGTTCAAACTCACGATCATTGATCTTCTTATCTAAGAGTTCAATAGAATCATGTTCATCTTCAATATCGCCAAATAATTCTTCAATGATATCTTCAATAGTAATTAAACCGGAAGTCCCACCAAATTCATCTAAAACAACTGCAACGCTTTTTTGTTTTTTAGTAAGGTCATTTAAAATATCATTGATCATCATTGTTTCAGGGACAAATTCAATAGGTAATATTATAGAACGGATATTTTTAGGATTTTTAAAAAGCTCAAAAGCATGTACATATCCAATAATATCGTCTAATGAATCTTTATAAACCATTATTTTTGATAAGCCTGTTTCTACAAATAATTCTTTTAAGCTTTTAATAGTATCATGAACGTCTATAGCAATGATATCTGTTCTAGGAATCATGGCTTCTCTTGCTCTTACATTATGAAAATCTAATGCGTTTTGAAAAATTTGTATTTCAGAATCAACGTCTTCATTTTCATTAACAGTTTCTAATTGCTCGCTTATATAATTTCCCAATTCAGCTTTAGTAAAGGCAAGCTGTACATTATCTTCTTTAGTATTAAAAAAGACTCGAAGTATAAAGTCAGAGATAAAAATGATAAATTCAGAAATAATATAGAATAGCAGTAAGAAAATATATGCGGGTATAGCAAATATTTTCAGAAATTCATTGGCATAAATTCTAAATATAGCTTTGGGTATAAACTCTGCGGTAATCAAAATGATTAATGTAGAAATTAATGTTTGTACTAATAAAATTAAAAACCCATTAACTATATAAGGGCTTAGATATGGCATCAATAATTCGCCCATAAAATATCCATAAACAACCAAGGCTATATTATTACCAACTAACATGGTAGTAATAAATTTTGAAGGATTTCCAGTTAATTTATTTAATATTTTGGCTAGAAAGGTTTCTTTTTTTTTCTCTAATTCAATGTGCATTTTATTAGCAGAAACAAAAGCTATCTCCATACCTGAAAAGAATGCAGAGAGTATAATAGAAATTAATATGACTAGAATTTGTAATTCCAATTTTATTGATTTTTATTTCGGGCTTCAGTTTTTTTTCTAAAACGTTTTTTAAAAAAATACATAAAAATTGCCAATATAGAAAAGCCTAAAAAAAGATAGGCTTTTTCTCTATTAGTATTCCACCTTAGTATACCTTCAACAATAAAAATTATTGCAATGATTAGATAGGCATATTCAAAAAATTTAAAAGCTTTTGTCATTTTCTTGTTTAAAAATACTCATTATTGACTTTCATTGATATATACAGGGCCACTAATATCTTTCATAGTTACTTTTGACAGATCTTCATTTGATTCAAAACCTTTGCCATTTATAGTATCTGTTTTTGTAATTAATATAAATGCTTTTTCGGTATAAATATAATGAGTGGTTTGGTCCCAAAAAAGCTGCTCGGTAAATAATTTACTTTTTTCTTTATGATTTGTAACAATGATATTTCCTTTTACTTCAGAAATTCCAGTTTTACTATATGTTCTTGTATAATTTGCGGTTAAGGTAACAGAATCTTTTTTTTTGTCAAAAGTAATAATTTTTATGCCTTCAGGAAACTCTTGATAAGGATGTGTTTCTCTGTTACTGAAATCGTGTAATAATGGAGTGATTAGTTTTGTCTTCACTCTGCCAGAATCTGTATGTATTAAATTTACATTTTTAGCAACACCAATGGGTAAGTTTTTATCTGCTAAAAAATCTTGAACTTCTTTTAGATCATTACCACACGAAAAAAGCACCGCTACTATAATGAGAGTAGCAATGCTTTTTATTTTATGATAAACTGATTGTAACATCAGTTAAAATTAAGGAACTCTAACAGTTTCTCCAATCCAACATCCAATTTTATGCGGAGTGCCTGATTTTACACCTAAAGTAAATTTTAACTTTTTAGAAGGCATACTGGCCGAATAACTTTTAATATATCTATTTGCTGTTGAGGCAATACTAGGGTCAACTGCTTTAGCACGTCTTGCTTTGTTCGCTGCAGCCACATATACCATTCTTTTACTAAATTCATCTGTACCACAATTGTTGGCGCTTTTTGCATACAATCTTGCAATTAATAAATAAGCACTACCCATACTTGGTCTGTGTTTTAACGCTCTTCTCGCATACTTTCTAGCTTGAGACCCATACATTGTTCGAGCAATTTTATATAAATAATCTGCTTTTTTATAAGGGTCAGATTCTAAATCAACTGCTTTGTTCCTATATTCTAAAGCTTTTCTTTTTTCGCCTCTTTTCTCTAAGATACCCGCATAGAAAATATATGCCTCAGGTGAAGGGTCAGCATTTACATAAGCCTCTACCATTGTAGGATATAAAGCATCTTCTGTACATTCTTTATGATGTAACCTTGACACTGCTCTTTTTAACCATTTACCGTCTGTTCTATGAGCATCTAAGCCTTTTTTATATAAAGGAATCAATCTTTCACAAGTTGCTACTTCACCAAGAATTTGATCTAAAGCACCTTCGGCTTGACCTAAACCTCTAAGGTTAATAGCATTATTTTTTTGCTTTCTTTTTTCTTTACTGGTCAATTTTTGTCCGGTAGAATCTTTAGCATTAATTTTATCTAACTCTTTAGTTAGTTTACCAATCTTAACATTAACAGCTTCTAAAACATCATCGTAGGTGTCAAAAACTTTTTGAGCATCTGTATCCTTATTTCTATTAGTTACTTCTTGAAAATACTTAGCCATATTTTTAATACTTAATCCTGAAGGATCAGCTTTAAAACCAGCTTCTAATTTTTCAAAAACCTTTTCTTTTGATGCACCTCTTTTTTCTAAGGAAATAGCCCAATCACTGTACACTTTACCTAAGTTACTAGGGAAATGGTGAATTCTTTGAGTATAAATATCATCAATTAATTTACCTGCAGCTTCTTTTTCGCCTTTTTCGTATTTATCATTAGCAATTTTTAAGCCATCACTATAAATTAATTTTGAGCCTTTAGGGCAGTTTTCAAAACACCATAACCAATATTCATAAGCATCTGTAAAGTTTTTACCTTTTACACTTTCATGAAAAAGAGATAAATTATTTTTACATTTTTCTGGCTCAGTACCATACTTATCTTGCGCATAAACAGTACTCATTCCTATTAATAGAAAAAAGACTATTATTAAATTTGTAATATTTTTTCTCATCATGTTGGTTATTTAATTAATCTAATTTACGTTTTTTAAACCATCTATCATTTAATGTTAAACTGAGGCGAAAGTTAATATAATTTTCTTTAATAAGCTCATTATTTATTTCTCCTCTCCTGCCTAGTTCAAAACCTAAGTTAACATTTGACAATTGTTGACCTATCGGTAAACCTACTCCAAAAGATATGCCAAAATCATTTACCGAAGTATTATTAACCACTAATCCGGTTTGTTTTAAGTTTAAACCCGCTCTGTAAGTCATTCGTTGCCAATAACTTGAAATAGAGTTGAACTTGGGGGTATAAAACCCTCCAAAAGAAACTCTATTCGACTTACCATAGGTGGTTCTAGTGTTTTGAGTGAGAATACCATCAGTAAATTCTATAGCATTCTGGAAACTATATTCAACACCCGCATACCATTTATTCTCTTGACCTAATCCGGCACTTAAAATAGTTCTTAAAGGGTTTTTAATGGTACTTTCAAAAGGTTTATTAACTATTGTATCTCTTGGACTTATAACACCAGTACCCGTATTTACTAATGAAAATAAATATTCTTTACCTTTATTTGAGAGTTTATTGTTAAAATTAATAACTCCTCCTAATTTTAGATTTAATTTATCATTAATTTTAGTATCATATAGAACTCCTGCTTTAGCGGTAATACCACTTAATTCAGAGTCAGTTTTATGCATGGTAGCTAACTGTACATCGTCTCTTCTGTTTAATAAGTTATTTTCTATATTACCAAAGACATAAGCAGCTTCTAAACCAATATTTAATTTTTTATTGAGTTTATAGCCAAACCCTAAAAACACTCTATTAGTGCCACCTTCGCCGGTAAATAAATTTAGTGCAGTTACATCATCACCCTCTTTAAATTCTTCTAATAATGAATAGCCAACAGTGGTGTTAGGCTGAAGACCAAATAAAAGACCAACCTTAGTGCCTATTGGAATTCCCATAGCCATATAAGATATTGAAGCTGCCGAAGCAGATTGAGAATTAGTACCATCATTAATTGTTAATGCTTTATTTTCAACTGCTAATGCATAAGTTGTAAATCTTAATGAAGCCAAAGATGCTGGGTTTGAAAAAGTAAGTTTGTATGTACTACTAAAAGCTACACCAATTTGTCCCATACTTATTTCTTCTACAGTTTTTTGAGCTGATTCTTCACCAATTCCAAAAAAAGAATAAGGAGAGATATTATTTCTTTGTGAGAAACCTTGTATCGATATAAAGATTATTAGTAAACCTATAAATTTCTTAATCATTCGTCTAAGTTATGTATCAAAATACTGTTTAATCCTTCCAACAAAAAATTTGGATTGGCAAATATGGTACTTTTTAGCTTTTCAGCCAAGAAATTTGTGTCTCCTCCTGTTAAAACTACTGTTAAATTTTGATACTTTGCTCTATATTGACTAATAATACCTTCAATTTCTTGAATCAATCCGTTTAAAATACCTGAATGAATTGAACTTTCGGTATTGATGCCAATCAATTTAAAATCACTTTTTTCAAGTTGAGGTAAGTTAGCAGTAAATTTATGTAAAGCCTTATATCGTATTTTTATACCTGGAGAAATTGCTCCTCCAAGATATTCATTATTAACATTTATAAAGTCATAGGTAATACAAGTACCAGCGTCAATTACTAATACATTTTGATTGGGATACTTTGTGAAGGCAGCACTTGCTAAAGCAATTCTATCTACCCCTAAAGTTGATGGTGTATCATATTTATTGATAAAAGGAATTTTAGTATGCTGATTTAACTCAATTATTTTTTCAAAATCAAAATCATCTTTAAATGATGAAGTATCAAATTTTGAAACAGACGAAACAATACAATTTTTTAATAAGTGCGTTTTTCCGAGTTTTTTTATACTTTTAATGATATTCTGATTATCAGAAGTAACCTTTTTCAGAATAGTATTTTCTTTAATAATAGCAACCTTAGTTCTAGTATTTCCTATGTCTATAATTAAATTCATTTACTTTTTTAAAAACATGTAAAAATACGAATACATTTTTTAACTAATAGTTTGGATTTATTTTAAATTTACAGTTATATTTGCAACCGCTTAAAAGCAATGGTACCTTAGCTCAGTTGGTAGAGCAATGGACTGAAAATCCATGTGTCCCTGGTTCGATTCCTGGAGGTACCACAAAAAACCCGAACTTTTAGTTCGGGTTTTTTGATAGTTAATCTATCAAAATTTTATACTCCCAAGGTTTAAAAATAACTTGTTGATCTTCTACTAAAGAAAGCTCTGAACTATTCATATAATCATTAAAACTATCGGTTATAGGAATTGAAAAGGATGTAGACTCATTAGATAAATTTGCAATAAAAATTATTTTATTGCCTCCTTTTACCCTTTCAAAAGCCAAGATAGTTTCATCTTTATCAGTATTGATTCTAGTATAAGATGCGGCTTCTTTCCCTCCATGCAGTGCTTCATTCTCTCGTTTTAACTTTCCTAATTTTTCTAATACAGACCAAGTTTCTCCTTTGGTTTTGGGAATGGAATCTTTTTCAAAGAATTTTAATCTGTGGTTTAAATCATATTCTTGTCCTGAATAAATTAATGGCATTCCGGGAGTTAAGTAACTTAAAGCCAACATGGTTTCTGCTGCATTACCAAATCGTTCTTTTATAGTTCCATTCCAAGAGTTTTCATCATGATTGGTAACAAAATTCATTAGAATGTCATCTTTTTCATATTGTTTATTTATTTTTTCTATATAAATATCCCAATCTTTTGCATTTTTCTCTCCTTTTGCAATGCTATTCATTAGATGATGAGAATCCCAAGCATAAGCCATATCAAAAAGATTGTCTTTTAGTAATTCTGACTCCCAAGCCTCTGCCAACATAAAAATATCTTTTTTCTCTCGTAATTTAGGTACAGTTCCTTGCCAAAAGTCTAACGGAACCATTCCTGCAACATCACATCTAAAACCGTCTATATTTTCTTTTTCTATCCAATAAGTCATATCTTTTAGCATTTGTTCCCTTAGTTCTTTGCTATCGTAATTCAAATCAGCAACATCGTCCCAGCCAATTGAAGTTCCATCCTCTTTTAAAGGATGTGTTATTTTGCCATCTTTGCCTTTGGTGTAGAATTCTGGATTGGTTTTTAGCCAAGTATGATCCCAACCTGTGTGATTTGGAACCCAATCTAAAATTACATATAGACCATTTTTATGTGCCGTTTTTACTAAGTTTCTAAAATCTTCAATAGTACCAAATTCTGGGTTTATCTCAGTAAAACTCGAAACTGCATAATAACTTCCAAGTGCTTTTTTACGTTCTGTTTCATCTTTAATTTTTGATGCAAAATCGCCTCCTGTTGCTTTTCGTTTTGTTTCCGAAATTGGAAAAATTGGCATTATCCAAATAATTTTTACGCCTAATTTTTTAATTTCAGGAATGTCTTTTGTAAACGCATCAAAAGTACCTTCAGCAGAATATTGACGAATATTGGCTTCGTAAATTATTGCTGTTTCCATTATTTGGCTAGATACTGCTTCTATTTTGTTGCTCACTTGTTCTGCAACTTTATCTTTGGCTTTTTTTTCTGTTTTACAAGATATAAATACCGTTACTAATATTAGTAAAATTATTTTTTTATACATTTTTCTAATTTTTAATTTCTAATAATACGATGTCAAATTCTGAATCTATAATTACTTTTCCGTTGTTAACTTTTGCTTCTTTTCCTGAATACGCATCGATTATTTTTTCACCATCGTTAAATACAACTCTTACATTTATTTCCTTTTCTCCTTTTGGAAAATCTAAACCTATAACGACTTCATCTTTGTATTCGCCTTTAGAGTATGTTCTATAAAACGTATAAGGTTTTTCAATTATCATTTGATGCTTTCCTGCACCAATTGCAATATGATTTTTTCTAAACTGCCCTAATTTTTGCCAATGTTCTAGAATTTTTTGTGTTTGCTTATTAGTTTTAATCTCACTCCAATTCATATTAGAACGCAGTGTTGCATCACCATTTGTACCTTCAATTATTAAATTTCTTGCTGTTTCATCTCCATAATAAATTTGTGATGTTCCTGATGCTAATAGTAATTTTGTTGCTGTTTCAAAAGGCTTTTCTCTTTTTGGGTCGAATGGTTGTCCATCATCGTGCGAAGTCAAATAATTTAGAATTTCGTATTCTTTTAATTCGCCTTGCAAAATAGTAGCATATTTTACGAATAATTCTTCATAACTACCTAATTGTTTTGCATTCCATTTGAACTCAAAATTTATTAAACTTTGAAATCCGTTATTAAAATAATCTACTTTTTTATCACTAAAGTTATAGTATTTTCCAGAGTCTATTCCGTAGCCATAAACTTCTCCTACCAAATAAAAATCTGTTGTATCTATAACTTTGGTTGGATTATTTTTTTTCCATAATTTAAAAGAATAATCACATTCTTCTTTAAATTCTTTCCAAACAGATTCTTCTATATGCTTTACTGTATCTGCTCTGTAACCATCAATACCAAATTCTTTAATATAATCTGTTAGCCATTTTATAATATAATATCTTGATGCTCTTGGATAATTTGTTCTTTTAAAAAAGGCATCTAATTCTGCAATTTCTTGTTCGTATCGTCCTTCTTTTTTCCATTTTTCTACTAATTGCTTTGGCAATTCAACATTTTCGTTGCTTTCTGTTTTTATGTCTGGTAAATTTTCGACTAAAGTACAAGTAACAAAAGACTTATAATCTTTGTAATTGCAGTTTGGCTCTGTCCTTACCCATTCTTTTGACCAAACTTCATCTAATGCTGTTGTTGGCCCTGTATGATTAATAACAGCATCTAAAATAATACGAATTCCTTTTTTATGTGCTGTTTTTACTAATTGGTGTAAATCTTCTTTTGTACCAAAATTTGGATCTAAAGCAGTCCAATCTTTTGTCCAATAACCATGATAACCATAAGTAACTCCTGTACCTTCATCAGTTCCGCCATGAATCTGTTCTACAATTGGTGTCATCCAAATAGCATTGATTCCTAAATCTGTAAAATAACCCTCTTCAATTTTTTGAGTGATGCCTTTAATATCACCTCCTTCAAAACCTCTGAGTTTCCCAGTTTCCTTTGTTCTGTCAAAATTAACATCGTTTGAAGTATCGCCATTATTAAAACGGTCTGTCAATAAAAAATAGATGCTGGCAGATTTCCATAAAAATGGTTTTTCGTAACTAACAAAAATCGTTTCTGTTTTTTTTTTCTGGGTACAACTGAATACAAAAGTTAACACAAATAATATGACTATTACTTTTTTCATTTCTTAAGTTTTATATGTATTTTTAATACTTCTTTTGTATTCCAGTTAACAGGAATCAAAAGTGTTTTATTTTGAGAATTCCAATTTACTAAAGTCTTTTTGCCATCAATTTTAATGCGTTTAGGTTCTTTATTAATATTGTGAATTACCAATTCTATTTGTTTACTTTCTGAAGTGTACAGACTTCCTGTTTCGGTTTTAAATTCAATGTTTAATTTTCTTTTTTTAGCCTCACCTTTAAAACAGAGTATTTCATAGTTGTCTTTTTCAAAAGCATTTGATGTTTCGCCATCATCGTTGTATAATTGTGACTCGTATTGATTAGCTGATGCGTCAAAATAATAGTGTAAGTTGAAACTATTTGAATTATAGTCGGCTGTTGTTTGCATTGGCTTTGCCATAGGAATAAAAGCGCCACCTCTTACAAAAGTTGGAATTGAATTATTATGAGTTTTTACTAAATGTGTAGTTCCTCCTCCAAATTTTTCATGAGTATAAAAATCAAACCAATTACTTTTTTGTGGAAAATAAACCTCTTTTTCTTTTACTCCAGAATTAAGAATTGGTGTTACTAAAAAATCGTTCCCCCAAAGGTAAGAAGTAGCACTATTTAATAACTTATTATTATCTGGTTCGTCAAAAAATAGCGGACGCATTAATGGTGCTCCTGATTGGTTATTTTGAAATGCCAAAGTGTAATTGTAAGGCAATAATTTATATCGCAGTTCTATAGATTGCTTTGCCAAGGCTTTGGTTTTAGGTTCTCTAAATACAGGTTCGGCTGGCACTTCTTCTTGTGCATGTGGTCTGTAAATTGGTTGAAAAACGCCATATTGCAGCCAACGGGTATATAATTCATCATCAAGATTTGCGCCTGCAAAACCGCCCAGATCAGAATGCATAAAAGCCATTCCTTGCATACTCATTTGTAAGGCAATTTCTGGTTGTGATTGTAATCCGCCCCAAGTTCGGTTAACATCTCCAGACCAAGGAATCATTCCGAAACGTTGTGATCCGGAATAACCAGCACGCATTAAAATAAAAGGACGTTGATTTGGAAATTCTTTTTTGTATCCTTCATAAATCAAACGTGCCCAATCATGACCGTAAATATTATGAACTTCATCTGCGGTTCCTGTTGCGTGTAATAAACCTGAAGGATGAACTTCTGGTTCTCCCAAATCACCCCAAACACCTTGAATTCCCATTTCTGCTAACTCTTTGTAAATATTCCAAAACCAATCTTTTCCTTTAGGGTTATAAATATCTATCAATCCGGTATTACCAAAGTAAAAATCGAATTTGAAAGGATTTCCAAGAGAATCTTTTGCTAAAACATCTTTCTCAACGACTTCTTGCCAACGTTTTGATGTTGTTAAAACAAAAGGTTCAGTTACCAATATGGTTTTTACGCCCTTTTTTTGAAAATCGGCAATCATTTTTTTAGGAGTTGGAAAAGAATCTTTTAAAAATTTAAGATTTCCCATGGTGCCTTTCATTTCTTTCCCAAACCAATAAATATCAATAATTACAGCATCTAAAGGTATTTTTTCGTCAATAAATTTTTGAACTGTCTCACGTGTTTCTTTTTCACTATGATAACCAAATCTACTCGAAAAATTACCTAGTGCCCAACGTGGCAATAAAGGTTGTTTTCCCGTTAAATCGGTATAATTATCAATCAAGCCTAACCAAGAATCATTAGCAATAACTTGATAGGTTTTTCGACCACTAATAGTTTCATAGCTTAGGGTGTTATTTTTTTTGCTGTCTAAATCTAAAAATCCGATAGGAGCATTGTCAAAATGCACAGCATAAATTTTTGAAGATAATACTAATGGCATAGTAAAATTCATCAATTCAGAATGTGTTTCATAACCATAATGCGCTCTGTTATATAATTGCAACCGATTACCACGTCTGTTCATTCCTAAAGCTCTTGCACCACCTCCATAAAGAACTTCATCAGAAGAGATATTAAAATCTAAAACTTCGGTGCTATCTGTTTTTATATAACCGTTTTTTTCAGATAAAAGGATCTTATTTTTATATGAATATTGTATTTGAAAAGGTGATTTTTGAACAACAACAGAAATACCATTGGTTAGGATTTCAATTCTATCAACCGTTACAGCTGTAGTTATAGTTATTTTTTGAGGTTTTATAACAATTGTATGTGAGTTCTTATTATAAACTTCTCCTTTAGGAATAAATGTAGTTTCTATTATATTATCATTATATGGGGTTATGATATATTTTCCGTCATTGGTATTAATTTCAAAACTATTCTCACTTTTTTTAAAATTTTTAAAGACTCTTTTATCGTTTTGGGCAAACGAAATGGAAGTGATTAGAAATAAAAATATATATAGTTTATTTGCTTTCATCTAAGTCTCTCTTTAATAAAAATATAAGTGGAATATCAAATCGTCTATTCCAAGACTCTTCAGAATGATCGGCGCCTTCAAATTCAAGATTCATATAATTTTTCTCAGTATATCCTTTCTCAAAAAATATTTTGTCTACAACATCAAGATATTGCGGATAGTACTGATCTAGGGTTTCTGTACCATAATCAAAATAGAACTTATGTGTTTTGGGCGAAGGCAAGTTTGCTTCCATATAACTAAAAAAAGTTGCTGGTACAGGATTGTTGTCAGAAGGTATTATACCTGGCCAATGTGTTGAGATGCAAACAGCAGCAGCAAAAATTTCAGGATATTCGCAAACTGCATACATCGATATTAATCCGCCCATACTTGACCCAGCAATAAACGTATTTTGATAATCTGTTAAAGCTGAAAATTGTTTATCAACATAGGGTTTTAGCTCTTGAACAATAAATTTTAAATAATTGTCTGCATTTAAACCGGTAACTTGTAAATTATTATTTGCTTCATTAAATATTGAGTCTTGAACTTTTTTTGAAAGTAATTCAAAAGCTTTTTGAGGGAAATAGTCACTATGTCGTGTTTCAGGAATATTCCAAATAGCGACTACAATAATATCTCTAATTTTTTTATCTTCTAATAATATTGAAACAATCTCATCAACTTTCCATTCTTGTTTGTTCCATGTTTTTGTAGCGTCAAACAGCATTTGTCCGTCATGCATATACAAAACAGCATATTTTTTATTTTCGGTATAATTATTTGGAAGCAAAACATCAACATTTCGTGGTTTGATAAATTTTGAAGGGAAACTGTCAATACGTTGGAGCGTGCCGCTTGATAGATTGATATCTTCTACTTCTCTTGATACTATTACGTCTTTAACAATAGTCTGTTTCTTTTCTTCTTTGCAGGAGAAAAGGAGTGATATAAAAAATAATGATATAATGAATTTTTTTAGTTTCATTTCTCTATTTGTCATTGCGAGGAGTAAGCGACGTGGCTATCTTTTGGATGAGATTACTTCACTCCGTTCGTAATGACGTCTTTTAGTTTCATTTTACAAACCCTTCCGTCTTTAATTTCAGACCTCACAGGTTTCAAAAACCTGTGAGGTCTCATTTTAATTCGATTATCATAGACGATTTACCTTCTACTTTTAATGTATTCTCTAAAGAAACCTCTTTATCTGAAATAATATCTTTTCCAGATGTAATACCTTTAATCATTTCAGCAAAACGATTTAGGTGTAATTCTTGTGTTACAGGGTTGTTATTAATAATGACCATCACCTTTTCGGTGTCATTATATCTAAAATAAACATATACATTATTTTCAGGCAAAAATTGCATAGTTTTCCCTGTGTGAATTACAGACTTTCCTTTTCGCCAATTCAATACTTTTTTTGTAAAATTAAAGTATTCGTTTTGTTTTTCTGTTCTTCCTTTTTCTGTAAAAGCATTGCTGGAATCAGCCTGCCACCCTCCGGGAAAATCTTTCCTAATATCACCATTTTTTTCTTTATTTCCTAACATTCCTATTTCGTCACCATAATATATTTGCGGAATTCCGCGACTTGTAAAAATAAGGGTCATTGCCAGTTTATACTTATTAATATCATTATTGTAAATTTCATTGATACGATTAGTATCATGATTACCTGCAAATACCAATATATTATTGATGTCAGGATACAGAAAATCGTTTACAAAATTTTCGTATACTTTGATCATTCCGTTGTTCCAAGAAGCATTGTCTTCGTTAAAAACGGAAGTAACAGCATCGTGCAAGGTAAAATCCATTACACTTGGCAGATATGAATTATAACTTTGTAAAGCACCAATTTGACTATCTTTTTGCCAATAAGCAATTTGCGCCTGATCGTGCATCCAAACTTCACCAACAATATTGAAATGTGGGTATTCATCCATGATAGCTTTGGTCCATTTAGCAATAGCTTCTTTATCGTTGTAAGAATAGGTATCTACTCTAAATCCGTCTAAACCTGCATATTCAATCCACCAAATAGCATTTTGAGTGATGTATTTTAATACTAAAGGGTTACTTTGATTCATATCAGGCATGGTAGCATCAAACCAACCATTCATACACCCTTTTGCATCTATTTGAGAGGCATTGGTATCATATTGGGTTGTCATTCTGTAGTTACTACGTTGGAATCCTTTTTCACTATTTTCCCAAATATGAATCCAATCTTTGGTTGGCAGATCTTGAATCATCCAGTGTTTGCTTCCCCAATGATTCGTGACATAATCCATTACCAATTTCATATTACGTTTATGCATTTCATCAGCCAAACGTTTATAATCTTGATTGGTACCATATCGAGGGTCTATTTTGTAAAAATCACTTTGTGCGTAAGTATGGTAAGAATATGTTGGTTCATTATCTTCTAACATAGGTGTGCTCCAAATGGCAGTAGCACCTAGTTCATGAATATAATCTAAATGGTCTATAATTCCTTGAATATCACCTCCATGTCGACCACTTGAATTATTTCTAGTTGCTTTTTCAATAGTATCATCTGTACTATCATTATTTGGATTTCCATTAGCAAAACGATCTGGCATTATCAAATACATAACATCTGAAGCATCAAAACCTTTTCGTAAAGCTGAGTTTTCTTTTCGTTGTTTTAATTCATAAGGGTGAGAAAATTTTGTTTTTCCTTTCTTTTTAAACACTATTTGGAATGTACTTACTGGTACATTTTTAGTATCAATAGTCACAAAAATATAATTAGGGTTTTCAGTTTTTCTAATGTTAATTATCTTGATATTATCAGAAATTGAAACATCATATTGAGCTATATTTTTTCCATAACACATAATTTGTAATTCGGTGTTCTGCATGTTGCCCCACCAAAATGGAGGTTCTATTTTTTCTACTTGAGAAAAGATAGATAAACTAAAAGAAAAGAATAGAATGTAAAGTAAGTTTTTCATGTGTTTATATTTATTGATTTTTAAAGGTCATCCCGAAGCTTCGGGATTAACATGCTCGTTTCATAATTAATGTTCTTGTTATTGT
Source organism: Flavobacteriaceae bacterium (assembly GCA_021648445.1). Classification (GTDB taxonomy): domain Bacteria; phylum Bacteroidota; class Bacteroidia; order Flavobacteriales; family Flavobacteriaceae; genus Aureibaculum. Next base: position 41,517 of record JAKISU010000003.1, on the reverse strand, counting down.
CTGGTCGAGCGCAGTCGAGACCTTTTTATTTAGTATAAAACCTATTTTCAAAAATAGTTCTCGACTGCGCTCGAACGGACATTCATTTAGAATGATGTTTTCTTAAACGGTCACCAAACTATTTGGCGAAACAGTTACTTGTTTACCATTTACCAAAATATCTAGTTCATTATCTCCATCAATTTCGAAAGAAGTACCCGTTTGGGTGATATTCACTTTTAAAACTTGATTTCTAAAATTTACTTTAAATGTATAGGCACCCCATTGCTGGGGAATTTTTGGATTAAATGACAATCTATTGTCTTTTACACGCATACCTCCAAAACCTTCAACGATGCTCATCCAAGTTCCAGCCATAGATGTAATATGCAAACCTTCTTCAACTTCATGATTATAATCGTCCAAATCTAAACGAGAAGTACGTAAATAGAATTGATATGCCTGCTCCATTTTATCTAATTTTGCAGCTTGAATACTGTGTACACATGGTGATAATGATGATTCATGAACAGTAAATGATTCGTAAAAATCAAAATGTCGTTCTAATTCCTCCTCCGTAAAATGGTCTTCAAAAAAATAGAAACCTTGTAATACATCTGCTTGTTTGATATATGGCGAACGTAAAATACGATCCCAAGACCATTTTTGATTGATTGGTCTGTTCGATTTGTCTAAATCAGCAACAGTAACCAATTCTTTGTCTAAAAATCCGTCTTGCTGTAAATATACCTGTTGTTTTTCAGAATATGGGAAGTACATATTATTTGCAACAATATTCCATTGTTCAATTTCTACATTAGAAAGTTGTACTTTATTCATAATTCTAGTATAATCAGAACTATAATCAGATTTTATTTTTTCAATATTCTCAATGGCATATTTGATGCACCATTGTGCTAGATAATTGGTATACCAGTTATTGTTTACGTTATTTTCGTATTCATTCGGACCTGTAACCCCAAGAATTACATATTTATTTTTTGCCTTAGAATAGTTTGTGCGTTGACGCCAAAAACGTGCAATAGCAATCAATACTTCTAAACCTTTTTCAGTAATATAACTGTAGTCTCCTGTATATCGATAGTAATTAAAAATGGCAAAAGCGATAGCTCCGTTACGGTGGATTTCCTCAAAGGTAATTTCCCATTCGTTATGGCATTCTTCACCATTCATAGTTACCATTGGGTATAAAGCTGCTCCTTTTGAAAAGCCTAATTTTTCAGCATTTTCAATCGCTTTTTCTAAATGATTATAACGATATTCTAATAAATTTCTGGCAACCTGTTGGTCTTTGGTTGCCATATAAAATGGTATGCAATAAGCTTCGGTATCCCAATAAGTGCTTCCTCCATATTTTTCACCTGTAAACCCTTTTGGACCAATATTTAATCGTGCATCTTTTCCTAAATATGTTTGGTTGAGTTGAAAAATATTAAATCTGATACCTTGTTGTGCTTTTACATCGCCAGAAATAGTAATATCTGAAGTTTCCCAAATAGTTGCCCAAGCATTTTTTTGCTGCTCTAGTAAATTATCAAATCCTAACAAAGTGGCTTTTTCTAAAACTGTTTTTGCTACTGAAACTAATTCAGATTTATCGTGATTTCTATCGACTGTATAACCTCCAAATTTATTGATTGTGTATGTTTCGCCTTGTTTTACATTGTATTGATAACTAAATGATGCATAATTTGCATCTGTTTCAATATTTGGCTCTATTAAAACATATTTTCCGTTTATAAACACTTTCGACTCCATAAACGTACAGATATAAAAATCTATTTTCATAGTTTTTGATTGTATAAAGACCTGGTTATTTTTGTGACTTAGGTGTAGTGTGTCCCAAAAGTTATCGTCCCAATTGGTGTCTTCATTGGTAATTCCTACGTCTAAATACGGTTGAAATGTAATTGTAGCATCAACATTTATTGGTGTTATTTGATAATGGATTGCACCAACTTCATCTAAATCTAAACTTAAAAAACGTTTTGTTTCTACTTTAACTTCGATGTTATTTTGAAGTATTGCTGTAAAACTTCTCGACAACCAACCTTCTTTCATATTGAGTTGTCTGCGGAAATTTTCTACTTTTTTACAAGCGAATAAATCGAGTTGTTCATCATTAATTAGTACGTTTATTCCAATCCAATTTGGTGCGTTCAGTACTTTTGCAAAATACTCTGGATAGCCGTTTTTCCACCAACCGACACGTGTTTTATCTGGATAATAAACACCTGCAATATAACTTCCTTGAAAGGTTGCTCCTGAGTAATTTTCTTCAAAATTTGCACGTTGCCCCATGGCTCCGTTACCAATACTGAAAAGACTTTCTGAAGATTTTATGCGACTTGCATCAAAACCTTCTTCTATGATTGACCAATTGTCTGGTTTGATATAATTTTGATTCATTCTATATTCTTTTGTCATTCCTGCGAAAGCAGGAGTCTTTATTTTACTTTACTTAATCATCAATGAGATTCCTGCTTTCGCAGGAATGACAAATCATTTTATTATTAATTCTTTTAAATAACCTGTACTCATTTCAGTAAAATCTGTAAATACATCATCTGCTTCATGAAGTACTTCTTTTCGTCCGATACCTATGGGGATCATTTTTGCAATATTTGCAGCTTGTACTCCTGCTACAGAATCTTCAAAAACAATACAGTTTTCAGGATTTATATTTAATTTGTTTGCTGCAATTAAAAATACTTCAGGATTCGGTTTTGCTTCAGTAACATCATTACCATCAACAATAACATCAAACTTATTGTATAGATTTACTTTTTTAAGAATTTCTCTTGCATTTTTACTTGCTGATCCTAAAGCTATAGGTTGTTTCTTTTCTATTAGATAATCTAAAATATTGGTAACATCAGGTAATATTTCACTTTCATCCATTTTAGCAATATAGCTGAGATAATCATCATTTTTTTTTGTCATTAATTCCATAAATTGATCTTCAGAAATTGTTTTATTTGACCAACTCAATATTTTCTCTAAAGATTTTACTCTACTTACACCTTTTAACTGCTCATTTTGAATTTCAGTAAAATCGACACCAATACTATTGGCTAATTTTTTCCAAGCTAAATAATGATACTTAGCGGTGTCAACTATTACTCCGTCAAGGTCGAATATGAATGCTTTTTTATTCATTTAATCGTTTGTTGGTTGATAGGATATGGCATCCTTATTGGTTATTAATAGATTACTTAATCCTGCAATTATTAAACTCAATCCTGCAACTAACATGGCATTAATGGTCTCTTCTCCAAATAAATCAGAGATATAATTAATTCCGCCTAAAGCGGCAATAATTTGAGGAATTACAATAAACATATTGAAAATTCCCATAAACACACCCATTTTTTTTGGATTGATCGTACTTGATAACATTGCGTAAGGCATTGATAAAATACTTCCCCAAGCAAAACCAATTAAGGTAAAAGCTAAGGTTAAATAGTTGGGGTCAGGTATATAAACCATTACCAAAAACCCTATTCCGCCAAGTATAAGTGAAGCTAAATGCACTAATTTTCTATTAATTCTTCTTTTTGAAGTGTAAAAAACAAATAGCAATGCAAAAACCATTGATGATAGTCCGTAAATTCCCATATATGAACCTACTAAATTTGAAGATTCTTGAAATGCTGTATTTGCTACACTAAAAGCTTCGGCTTGTTCAGCAATATTCAGATTATATGCACTTTCAATAGGAGCAGGTGTTTTAAAAACATGTTCTGTCAAAGCCGGGTTAGCCATACTCCACATGGTAAAAAAAGCAAACCAGCTGAAAAATTGAACAACACCCAACTTTTTCATTGTTGTTGGCATATTACCTATGTTATTGATAATGTCAGGTATAAATTGATTTTTACGTTTTTTTTCGTTTTCAAATTCTTCCATATCCTCCGGTGGATATTCTTTAGTTGTAAAAATGGTATAGAGAATACTCACCAAAAATACAAAAGCACCAATAGAAAAAGCTACTTTAACAGACATAGGTATCACTCCTGCTTCAGCAGAATTACTTACACCTAGTTGAGAAACCATCCAAGGTAAATTACTTGCTATCCAAGTACCAATACCAATAATCAACGTTTGAATTATAAAGCCGTAAGAACGTTGAGATTCCGGGAGTTTGTCAGCCACTAATGCTCTAAAGGGCTCCATAGAAATATTTATAGAAGCGTCGAGTATCCATAAGAATCCGGCAGCTATCCAAAGCGTAGGCGAATGTGGCATAAAAAATAAGGCGAATGTGCTTAAAATGGCTCCTACTAAAAAATAAGGTTTTCTTCTTCCCCATTTCACACTCCAGGTTCTATCACTCATATATCCAATAATAGGTTGTACTAACAAACCTGTTAAAGGTGCTGCAATCCATAACAACGGAATAGCATCTTTTTCTGCTCCTAAGGTTTGAAATATTCTAGACATGAACCCACCTTGTAAAGCAAACCCGAATTGAATACCCAAGAAACCAAAACTCATGTTCCAGATTTCCCAGAAACCTAGTTTCTGTTTTTTCATGCGTATAAGTTTTAATAACCCACCGTAGGTGGATAAATTAAATTAAAATAATTAAAATGATAAATTAAACCGATAAAAAATATCAGTTTAAATACAGTGTGAAGTGTAAAATAATAAGTTTAAAACTTACGTTTCAAGCGGTAAATATATAATTTTTTAATTAAAAGTTACTTTTTTATGAATTTTTTGAGTAGAATTTCTAATTTTCAGATTGGTTGAAATTACTTTTCTTTCAAAATCGTTTTCAGCATTTTCCTTCTTTTGAATTCTATTAAGCAACAAGTCAGCTGCCTGCTCTCCCATAGTAAATCCATGTTGAGCAACGGTAGATAATGGCGGTGTTGAGAATTCAGATATTAACCCGTCAGTAAAACCTATAACTGCAATATCTTCAGGTATATTTAAGCCTTTTTCTCTAGCTATTTTCATAGCAGTTGCAGCATAGATTTCGTTTACGGCAAAGATGCCGTCCGGTAATTTATCGGGTGAATTTAATAACTTTTTTATTTGTTCGGCGATGTCAAAACTCTCATTTATTTTAATAATTAAATCGTTGTTTACTTTTCTATTGTTTTCTTCTAAAGCTCTGATATATCCTAATCTACGTTGAGTACCTACATTTACATGATCTGGCGTTGTTAACAGAGCAATTCTCTTACAACCAATATCAATAAGATGGTTAGTTGCTTTATAACCTCCTCCGGCATCATCAACCAATACTTTATCGCAAGCTATTTCATCAGAAACTCTATCAAATAAAACAAAAGGAATTTCATCATTAATTAATTCTTTAAAATGATTAAACTCTTTCTTTTCTAGGGTTTCTTTAGCTATAGAAATTAATAAACCATCTACACTACCATCAGCAAGCATATTTATATTTAAAAGCTCTTTATTGTACGATTCATTAGACAAACAGATCATCACGTTATAACCTCTTTCATTGGCTGTTTTTTCAATACCACTAATAACTCTCGAAAAAAAATGATGTACTATTTCAGGAATTATAATTCCAATAACCATCGTTTTTTTATTCCTTAATTTTAATGCTAAACTATTAGGTTTATAATGATAAAAATTGGCAAAAGCTTTAATTTTTTTACGTGTTTCCTCACTAATTTCATGACTGTCTTTTAACGCTTTTGAGACAGTAGAAGTAGAAACACCTAACTCTTTGGCAATATCTTTTATGGTAATCTTAGATTTCATGTGTCTATATTTATTGATTTTTAAAGGTCATCCCGATAGCTATCGGGACTGTTCGCTATTAATCATTTCCTTGGGTGTGATCCCGAGTACTCGGGATTAACATGCTCGTTTCATTGTATTCGTATATTCACAAAATAAGGATATTTAGACTAAAAACTATGTTTTTTCAGGGCGCTATTTCAGCAAAATACAAAAGTTTTTAACACGAAACCGTTTTCGTAGAGGTTTTATTTGGCATGTCATAGTTAATCTAATGTTAAGAGTGTATATTCATCCCGTGAAATGTAAAGTTTGTTAAGTTTTTAACTGAAAGATTAACTAACTCAAATTAAATTTATGAGAAATTTTAAAAATACTTTTTTAAGTATAATATTATTCTTTCCTGTGATTGCTTTTGCACAATTTACAATAAAAGGAAAGGTTACTGACAAGACGACCAAAACCGAGTTGCCGGGAGTTAATGTTGTTATTAAAGGAACAGCTAACGGAACGACAACCGATTTTGATGGCCTGTACGCAATCAATAATGTAAATACCGGTGATGTATTGGTATTTTCATTTATTGGATATAACAATGTAGAGGTTACGGTAACTAATAATGAAGACATTAATGTTGAACTTGAAGAATCTGCTGAAAGTTTGGATGAGGTTGTAGTTATTGGGTATGGTACAACTACTTTAAAAGATGCTACAGGAGCTGTTGCTTCAATTACAACCAAAGATTTTAATCAAGGAAATATTGTAACGCCTGGCGATTTACTTAATGGTCGTATTGCCGGTGTAAATATTACTACTGATGGTTCTCCTGGAGGAGGGTCAGCAATTAGAATTAGAGGAGGATCTTCTTTAGGAGCTTCAAACGACCCTTTAATTGTCATTGATGGTTTGCCTATTTCAAATGCTAATGCAGACGGGTCAAGATCTATTTTAGCAGCTATAAACCCAAATGATATTGAATCTTTCTCGGTTTTAAAAGATGCATCAGCAACAGCCATTTACGGCTCTAGAGCATCTAATGGAGTTATTATAATAACTACAAAGAAAGGTAAAAGTACTTTTCGAGCAACTTTAGATTTTAAATTTGGCTATCAAACTTTGGCAAATAAAGTTGATGTTTTTTCCGCAGATGGGTTTAGAAATTTAATTACAGAAAGAGTAGGTTTAGGGCAAGGTGGAATTACCGTTGAACAACTTGGTAATGCAAATACAGATTGGCAAGACGAGATTTATAATGAAAATTTAACCGCGGACAAATCATTCTCTATGAGTGGTTTATTATTTGATAAAATACCTGCACGTTTTTCTTTGGGTCATACTGCTCAACCGGGTTTAAGAAGAACATCTAATTTTGAAAGAGGTACAACATCGTTATCGTTAAATCCTAAATTCTTTAAAGATCATTTAAAAGTAAATCTAAATACCAATCTAATTTACGAAAAAAACAGATTTGCTGAAGGTGTAGAAGGTGATGCTTTGAGGATGGATCCTACACAACCTGTTTATGACGTTAATTCTCCTTTTGGAGGGTTTTTCGAATACTTTGACTCTAATGGTGAGCCAAGTAATGCTCCTAGAAATCCTGTTGCAAGCTTATTTCAAAATAGGAACGTAAGTAATATTACTCGCTTTTACGGAAACCTTGAACTAGATTACAAGTTTCATTTCCTTCCGGAATTAAGAGCTGTAGTTAATTTAGGTTATGATGACTCTAACGGAAGAGGTCAAGAAAATAGATCTATTGAAAGTATAAGAGGATTTAGAATTAACACCAATACTCCTTTTCTAGGAAGTTCAAGAAATTATACAAGTAGAAGAAATAATAAACTTTTAGATGGATATCTAGTTTATAATAAAGATTTTAATGAAATTAAAACAGAGTTTACTGCCGGTTATTCTTACCAAAAATTTGAAGCTGAGGACTTTAATAGCTTTGAATTAAGAGACCCTGATGCAGAGCCTGACGTTGAAACAAGTCCAGATATTGTTTTAATTGGTTTCTTTGCAAGGACAAATTTAAATTTCAAAGATAAATATTTACTAACCCTTTCTTACAGAAGAGATGGTACATCGAGATTTAGCGAAGACAATAGATGGGGAAATTTTCCAGCAGCAGCATTCGCTTGGAAAATGGGTGAAGAAGATTTTTTAAAAGACTCTAACATTTTTTCAAATTTAAAAATGCGACTTGGTTGGGGTATTACCGGTCAGCAAGATATTCAAGCTTCGTATGCTTATTTAGGCAGATATATAACAGGAGATAATGTTTCACAATATATTTTTGGTAATTCACCTATTTCAGTAGGAATTCCTCAATCTAGATTTGAAGACCTTAAATGGGAAGAAACAACAACTTACAATGTAGGTTTTGACTATGGCCTATTTAATGATAAATTTACAGGATCTTTAGATGTGTATTTAAAAGAGTCTAAAGATTTATTAGCAGAAGTGTCTATAGCAGATGGCTCAAATTTTAGTAATGTTGGATGGCAAAATATTGGAAGATTTACTTCTAGAGGTATAGAATTTTCAATAGGTACAGAAATTTATAATACTGATGATTTTAGATGGGATGTAAATTATAATGTAAACTTTATTAGAACTGAAATTGATGAACTTGCCTTGGGTCAAGACTTCGAAACAGGAGGTATTGATGGAGGTACCGGGTCACGTGTACAAGTACATAGAGAAGGGTTTTCGCCATATTCATTTTTTGTCTATAAACAATTATATGATACTAGTGGAAACCCTATAGAAGGTGCCTATGCTGATATCAATCAAGACGGTATAATTAATACTGACGATAGGTATATCTATAAAAAACCCAATGCTGATGTGCTTATGGGGTTCCAGTCAAGTGTTAACTATAAAAAATTTGACCTTGCATTTAGTTTAAGAGCAAGTCTTGGTAATTATATTTACAATAATGTAAATTCCTCAAGAGCGCAGTACAACCTTTTGCAAGCCACAACTGCTTTAGGAAATATTCCTACATCAGTTTTAAATACTAACTTTAATGAGACCTCTGAGGTGTTACTTTCAGATTTATATGTAGAAAACGCTTCATTCCTTAGAATGGATAATGTAATTTTAGGATATACTTTCGACAAATTTAAAAAGAATTCAACAAGCGTTCGTTTGTGGACTGGTGTACAAAATGTATTCACAATTACCAATTATAGTGGTTTAGATCCTGAGATTTTTGGTGATCCTGGTAATAACATCTATGGTATTGATAATACTACTTATCCAAGACCTAGAACATTTTTGATGGGATTAAATGTTAACTTTTAAAAAAAATAAATGAAAACAAAATATATATATCAACTCTATTTCTTTTTAGGTGTACTGCTTTTCTTTACAGCGTGTACTGATGACTTAAACGTAACGCCACAAGATGATGATGAATTTTTAACAGAACAGTTTTATTCAAATTCCAGTGCGTATAAACAAGCTTTAGCGGGTGTTTATGGTAACCTTTCACTAACAGGAGTAACAGGTGCAGGCTCATCAAACCTTCAAGGTATTGATGCTGGTACAAGCCAATATGCAAGAACACTTTGGTACTTGCAAGATTTAGCATCCGATGAACCTATTTGGTCTTATGAAAATGATGAAGGAGGTGCTGTAAAAGCAATTCAAAGAAATACTTGGTCTTCTTCTAATTCAATATTATTAGGGTTTTTTAGTAGAGCCATGTTTTCAGTTGCATTGAGCAATGAATTTTTAAGACAATCTACTGATGAAAAATTGGCTGAAAGAGGGCATACAGAAGTACTTGCAAATGACATTGTAGCATATAGAGCCGAAGCAAGGCTGTTAAGGGCTTTATCTTACTATCATTTAATGGATTTGTTTGGAAAAGCTGCTTTTGTTACCGAAAATGATCCTGTTGGAGCATACCAAGGCCCACAATATGACAGAACACAACTATTTGACTTTATTGAATCTGAACTTTTGGCTATTGAAAACGACTTAGTTGATGCAAGGCAAAACGAATATGCAAGAGCAGACAAAGCAGTTGCATGGATGATCTTAGCCAAAATGTATTTAAATGCTAATGTGTACGTTGGGCAAGATAAAAATACGGAGAGCATAACATATTGTAACAAAATAATTAACGGTGGTTATTCGCTAGCATCAAATTATGAACACAATTTTTTAGCTGATAATGATTCAAATGAAGCCGCTCAAAATGAACTTATATTTTCATTAGTTTCTGATGGTGTTGTAACTCAAAATTTTGGAGCTACAACAGTAATCATTAATGGAGAAGTGGGAAGTTTAGAAAATAACGCTGCTGATCTTGGAGCTCAAGGTTGGGGAGGTGCATTAAGAATAAGAAAACAGTTTGCTCAAAAATTCTTAAACGGAGATGTACCATTAACCGACACAAGAAACACAATACTTACTGCCGGTAGGGATATTGAAATTACTGATATTGGCAATAGAGATACAGGTTATATTATCACTAAATTTAAAAACATTACTTCTAACGGAATTCCTGGTGCTGACCCGACATTTGTTGATACAGATTTTCCTATGTTCAGGTTAGCTGATGTATATTTAATGTATGCTGAAGCTGTTGTAAGAGGTGGCTCTGGAGGAACAATTGGAGATGCAGTTGATAAAATCAACTTATTAAGAAATAGAGCAAATTCAACAGGAATAATTTCCGCAAATTTAACATTAAACTTCTTAATTGATGAAAGGTCTAGAGAATTATATTGGGAAGGACATAGAAGACAAGACCTAATAAGATTTGGTCTTTACACCGGAGGAAATTACAATTGGGTTTGGAAAGGTGGAAGTGCAAATGGAATAGCATTACCTAGTCATTTGAATGTGTATCCAATACCAGCAAACAACCTAGCGGCAAATCCTAATTTAACCCAAAACCCTGGTTATTAATATAAAAATAGATTTAAAATGAAGAAAATATTCAAATTATTGTTTTTGTCATTATTTATTATCACAGTTTCTTCGTGTGATAATGAAGATCAAGAACTATTAACCATTTCTGCTAAAGGAAGTGGAGAAATAACAGCACCTGAGTCTGGATTTTCTCAAATTCTAAATCCGGAAGAAAATCAATTAAATACAGCATTTACACTTACTTGGAATCCGGCTGATTTTGGAGTTCCTACAGCAATTACTTATGCTGTTGAGTTTGCTAAATCTGGAACTGATTTTACCAATCCATTTTTAGCAGGATCAACTTCGAATACAAATTTAACTTGGAATATTAGTGAATTTAACGGAGCAGTAATTAGTGCCGGATTATCACCATTTGTAGAAGGGAATATAGATATTAGAGTAATTGCAACTGTAGGCTCAGTAGCCAGTATTCCTCAAATTTCTGAAATAATTACTGTTATTATAACACCATTTACTACAGCATTACCTAGAATTTCGGTTCCAGGGAATCATCAAGGATGGGATCCGCCAACTGCACCTCAATTAGCTGCATCAGCTTTTGCTGAAACAGATTATGAAGGTTATGTTTGGTTAGATGGAGGGTACAAATTTGTTGGGTCTGATGCTACTGGAGGATTTGCTTGGGGCAATACTGATTGGGGTGACGATGGAACTTTTACTGGAAAACTTTTGGAGGAAGATGAAACCGATTGTACATCAAGTGCAGGTTATTATTTTGTAAGAGCAGATACAGATGCACTAACATATTCTGCTACTGCGGTAAGTTGGGGTATTATTGGTGCTGCAACCCCTACAGGTTGGGACAGCGATACTGACTTAGTTTATGATCCGGCAACAAGAACCCTTTCTGTAGATATTGATTTAACTCCCGGACCATTTAAATTTAGAGGGAATGATGAATGGGCATCTTTTGACCTTGGAACAGTTGATGATGATGGGTTTTTACAAGGAGGAGGAGATATAACATTCGAGGGTGCTTCTGGAAATTATCACGTAGTATTAGATTTAAGTAATCCTAGAGAATATACATATAGCATAACAGCTAATTAAAAACAATAAACACATGAAACGAGCATGTTAAAAAGTTTATCACCCGAGGGAATGATTAATAGCGAACAGTCCCGAAGCCTCGGGAACAAATAAAAAACAATAAATATAAACACATGAAATATATATATAAAATTTTGATCCTTTTTCTTATCACATTTGGGATAAGCTCTTGTGATGAAAATGAGAACTTTGAAATATTACAAGCACAAGAGTCTTTTCAAATAGTAACTCCTGCAAGTGGTTCAGTAATAATTTTAGATGATACTAATTTAGCAAATAATGCATTGTTTATTTCTTGGGAATCACCTAACAGTAGCACAGAATCAACTTACACAATCGAAGTAGCGGAAACAGGTACAGATTTTACAAACCCAATAGTTTTGGGAACTACTCAAAATATGGATTTTAGTATGACCGTTGATGAACTCAATACCTTTTTGTTAGATACAATGGGGTTAAACCCCGAAGAAGCAACAAGTTTGGATATTAGAGTTTTAAATAATGGTGAAGCAACACAAACCATTGCTGTGGTAATTACTCCCTATATAGTTGAATTTACAGAGTTTTATCTAGTAGGGTCACTTACTAATTGGGAACCAGCAGAAGCCTTGGCAATGACCAATATTGATTTTAATATTTTTGAAATAACAGTTGACCTTGCCGATGGTGACGAGTTTAAGTTCCTTCCACAAAATACCGGTTGGGATGGCGATTGGGGTGAAGACCCTGATAACCCAGAAAACCTTATTGTTGAAGGAGAACAAAACCTTAGTGGATATACAGCAGGAAAATATATAATCACTATTGATTTGAATACATTTACTTTTACTGTAGAGGCTATAATTGCCCCTGACAACTTATTCCTTGTTGGTTCATTAACCGGTTGGGATCCTGCAACATCTTTTCCATTTTTTAATAGTGGAGAAAATATATTTACAATTGTAATAGACTTACCGGATGGTGCTGAATTTAAATTCCTTCCACAAAATACAGGTTGGGATGGCGATTGGGGTGAAGATCCCAACAATGCAGGAAGCATTATTCAAGATGGAGAGCAAAATGTTAGTGGATTTGCAGCCGGTAAATATTTAGTTACTGTAGATTTTAATACATTAACATATAAACTTTCATCAGTTAATAATTTATTCTTGGTAGGTTCACTTACAGGTTGGGATCCGGCAACTTCAATACCAATGGGAGAAGCAAGCTTGGGAGTATTCTCAACTATTATAGATTTACCGGATGGTGCTGAATTTAAATTCCTTCCACAAAATACCGGTTGGGATGGCGATTGGGGTGAAGATCCTGATAACTTAGGGGGAATTATTCAAGATGATGAACAAAACCTTAGCGGATTTGTAGCCGGTAAATATGTTATCGCTGTAGATTTTAATACCCTTAGTTACACAGTTTCAAATGTAAATGAAGTCCCGGCTAATCTCTACTTAGTAGGAGCTTTTAATGGATGGAGTAATGATGCAAGTAATCCTCAATTTACTGAAACTTCAACAGGCGTGTTTGAAATTAGTCAGGCTTTGAGTGCCGGTGATGAATTTAAATTTGTTCCCGTTGCCGGTGATTGGGGTAATGATTGGGGAGAAAGCCAAACTTCATCAGGAGTTTTGGAGCAAAATTCTGAACAAAATATAAAAGTTACTGATGCAGGAACTTATACAATTATAGTTAATTTTAATGATGGAACAATAAAAGTTAATTAACTAACAATTTTTTTAAAGGCTGTTTATATCACCATAAACAGCCTTTTATTTCTTAAATTAATTTACACAGATTATGAAAAAAATTCTACTCCCATTACTACTTTTTATAGCTTATATTGTAAATAGTCAGGTAACTATTTCACCCTCGCCTTTTGATGTGAACCAATCTATAACAATAACTGTTGATACGAATAGTACGGCTACAGATTGTAATGGTTTTAGCAATCCAACTAAAGTATATTTGCACTCTGGTATAGGAGATGATTCTAATGCTTGGGGGTTTAATGTAGTAGGTAATTGGGGTTTAGATGATGGAGTAGGAGAAATGACAAATAATAATGATGGTACTTGGAGTATTACCATTACACCGGAAACCTATTATGGTTTAGATGCTACCCAAGCTGCAAACGCTACTAAAATGGGAATGGTATTTAGAAACGAAAATGACTCACAAGAATTTAAAGATAATGGTTGTAATGACTTCTTTTTTAATGTAGGTGCATTTCAATTAACACTAACTTCACCAACTCAAAATATTACATTGTTAAATTCCGGAGAATCATTATCAATTACTGCAACGGCTACATTAACTGCCGATTTTGTGTTAAAAGCTAATGGTACAACAATAAATACTTCAACTAATACAACATCTTATAGTTTCAACCATACAGTAACACAAAATACAAGTTATATTTTGGAAGCTACTAATAATGGTACTACACAAAACAAAACTTTTCAAGCTATTGTCTCAATTTCTGAGCAACCTGTACCGGCAGGAATGAAAGACGGTATTAATTTAGATTCAAATGACAACACAAAGGCAACACTGGTTTTATATGCACCTAATAAAGATATTGTTCATTTAATTGGCGACTTTAATAACTGGCAGGTTGATAATAATTATTTACTGAATAAAGACAGCACTAAAGATCGTTTTTGGATTGAACTTACGGGTTTAACTCCTCAAACTAACCATATGTATCAGTACTTGGTAGATGGTTTTATAGCTATTGCTGACCCGTATTCAACTACCATTTTAGATGAATTTAATGATGGCTTTATTGATAATACTACATATCCGAATTTACCTGCATATCCGGCAGGATTAACAAATCACGCAGTAACTTTATTAAGAACGGGTGATACACCTTATAATTGGCAGGTAACAAATTTTCAACCTCCGGCAAAAACAGATTTAGTTGTTTACAAGTTATTAATTAGAGATTTTGATGCCCTACATAGTTTTGATGCTGTAAAATCTCGATTAGACTATCTACAAAATTTAGGTGTAAACGCTATTGAATTTTTACCTGTAAATGAGTTTGATAATAATGAATCTTGGGGATACAACCCATCATTTCATATGGCATTAGATAAATACTATGGAACATCAACAGCATTTAAACAACTTATTGATGAGTGCCATAACAGAGGAATTGCTGTTTTTTTAGATGTAGTACATAATCACGCTACCGGTCAGAATCCATTTTATAGACTATGGAATACTGATAATGGCGGTTATGGAGGGCAGGCAAGTAACGATAGTCCGTTTTTTAATGTTACGCCTATGCATTCATACAATGTCTTTAATGATTTTAATCATAATCAACAAGCTACCAAAGATTATGTGAAAAGAGTTACACAATATTGGATTGAAGAATACAATATTGATGGTTATAGATGGGATCTTACCAAAGGGTTTACTCAAAACTGTACCCCTTCTGATGAAACATGTACAAATGCTTTTCAAGCAGATAGGGTTGCTACATTAAAAGAATATGCAGACTACCAATGGGCTATTAACCCTAATTTTTATATCATTTTTGAACATTTAGGGACTAATGCTGAAGAAACAGAATGGGTAAATTATCGCTTAGGTGAAGGTAAAGGTATTATGATGTGGGGCAATCATAATTTTAATTATAATGAAGCCACCATGGGATATCATGATAGTGGAAAATCTGATTTTTCGTGGATATCATATCTTAACAGAAGTTGGTCTGTACCTGCCAATGTAAGTTATATGGAAAGTCATGATGAGCAACGCCTCATGTATAAAAATTTAGAATTTGGTAATTCCAATGGGAGTTATGATGTAACAAATCTTGCTACAGCTTTAGACAGAATGGAATTAGCAGGTGCTTTTTTCTTTACTGTCCCCGGACCAAAAATGTTTTGGCAGTTTGGTGAATTAGGCTATGATATTGATATTAATTTTAATGGAAGAACAGGTAACAAACCTATTTTATGGAATTATTTTGATGAACCGGATAGAAAAGATTTATATGATACTTGGACAAAACTGATAAAATTAAAAAAGCAAGAAGACATTTTTAGAACTGATAATTTTATGATGGATGTTGCAAACACCAATGGCTTAAAAACAATTCATTTAACGGATGGCGCAGCCAGCCCAAACATTGAACATATCACTATTATAGGTAATTTTGGAGTTATAACACAAAGCATAGACCCTGCATTTCAGCAAACAGGCACTTGGTATGATCTACTTAATAACAATGCGTCTATAAATGTAACCAATGTTAATGCTACAATAAGCTTACTGCCCGGTGAATTTAAAGTGTATGGCAGCAGTCAGGTTACTTTATCTGTTGGAGATCTTAATCTAGAAGACATCATTACAATATATCCTAATCCGGTTAAAGATGCGTTTAAAATCAATATGGATGCTACTAAAGTTGTTATTTATGATATTACCGGAAGAGTAGTAAAATCATTTAAAGGTAATTTTACTGAAAATGAATCGTATAATATTACAGATTTGAACCCTGCTTTGTATTTGATTAGAATAACTTCAGATCAAGGAGTGTTAACTAAAAAGATATTCAAAAATTAATCGAAAGAAATTCCTCGATGCTCAAGCGTCAAGATTTCCGGTTTGAGATTGTCTAAAAAGTAAAAATAGTTAATATTTGTCTCGTCGAGCGCAGTCGAGACGTCCTGATTATCAATATAATATAGTTCTCGACTGCGCTCGAACAGACAGTTAATAACCCTTTTAGACGTCCTCCGAAACCGCCTAAAGAGGTTTCGGGAGAGGCTTACAACATCTTTAAATTATTGATTTCTTGTTGAGTAAGGTGACGCCAATGACCACGTGATAAATTTTTCTTGGTCAATCCTGAAAAAATAACCCTGTCTAGCTTCACAACGGTATAACCAAAATGTTCAAATATTTTACGAACAATTCTATTTCTACCGGAATGGATTTCAATACCTATTTCAGTTTTAGATTGATTTTCGATATAAGAAATGGCATCTACAAAGACCATTTTCCCGTCTAACACAAAATTTTCAGAAATTTTTTGTAGATCTTTCATAGCCAATTTTTTATCTAAAGAGGTATGGTATAATTTACGAACGTTATGCTTAGGGTGTGTTAGTTTTTTTGCCATTTCACCATCATTGGTAAACAATAATAAACCGGTAGTATTTCTATCTAGTCTGCCCACAGGATAAATACGTTCTTTGGTAGCACCGCCAACTAGATCCATTACAGTTTTTCTACCACGCTCATCGTCCATGGTAGTGATGAAATTTTTAGGTTTATTCAGTAAAACATACTTTTTTGCTTCGGGGCTGATTAATGAACCATCAAATCGTACTTCATCATCCAATTTTACTTTGTAGCCCATCTCGGTAATTACTTTTCCATTTACGGTAGCACTACCAGATCTAATATAGGTATCAGCTTCTCTACGAGAACAAATACCTGAGTTTGAAATAAATTTATTCAATCTAATTTCTGTAGGTTCTTCTATTCTTTGCTTAGGAGAATCTTTTCGAATGTCTTTACGATATGGATTCGGTTTAGTTTTTGAAAAAGATGACTTTTTTTTATATGTTGGTTTTGAATCCTGTTTTCGATTACTATTCGACTTTTCCGGAGTGCGAGAAGAACTACTAGCGTGTCGTCCTCTCGACGAGTTTTTTCTAATTGCCATTGTTACTGATTTTTGGCAAAAGTAACCCTTTTATTTTAGGTAAGTATTAATCCTTTATATCAATTATTCGTTGTCTTTCTCTATTGACAACTAGTTTTGTTACATCTGGTCGTGAATAATGACCGGCAGGGTCAAAATTTTGCCGTTCTTCTAAAACACGGTTAAAATCAATCGTTTTAATAATTAGACCTTCTTTGTTTAGAACAGGTTCAATGATCCATTCCCCATCAGGACCGGCAATACAAGAACCACCATTTGCCAAAATAGTTGGAGCATTTTCTAAAATTTTATCTAAATAAGGCGTGTCTTTTGGGAAATCTTTATGAGTCATTAAACTTGAGACTGAAATAACATAAGAGCGTGATTCTCTTGCGATAAATCGGGTAATATCTTTTGTGTTATTTTCACTTCCGGGCCAAACAGCAATGTGTAAATTTTCGCCAAGACCATATAAGGCTGTCCTCGATAAAGGCATCCAATTTTCCCAACAATTTAAACCGCCCACTACAAATTTTTTGAGAGAATGCACTTGTAAGCCATTACCATCACCTTGAGCCCAAGTTAAACGTTCATCATACGTAGGTTGTAGTTTTCTATGTACTGATTTAATTTTTCCTTCATGATTGATATACACTAATGAGCAATACAAACTATGCCCGCCTCTATCTTTAGCTCGTTCAATAATACCTAAATAAACGGCACTATTTTTTTGAGCGCATAGTTTACAAATTTCATCTAACTCCCCAGCTTCGATCTGGATAGAATTGTTAGCATAATGTGCATGGAGTTCTTTATTAATTTTTGTGTTCCATTCTGCTCCACCGGTTAAAGCTAACCAAAACGGATAACCCGGTAATAATGCTTCCCCAAAAATAACTAATTCACAACCTTGCTTTGCAGCATCTTCTATAGTAGTTAAAATTTTTTCAATCGTTTTTTCTTTATCTAACCATACTGGAGAGATTTGAGCTAATCCGACAGTTAATAGATTTGAACTCATACTATTTTTTTTATAATTACAGAAGTATCAATAAATACTAAACTAAACACACCGGCTATAATTAATATTTTAAGGATATTATGCAGTATTATGTAGTTTTTTTTTGAATTCGATCTCCATAATAACACACTAAAAATCAATAATATTATAATTGAAAAATAGAAATAGTATTTCATGAAACCAATTTCAGGGTATTTTAATAGAAAATAAGTGGGAGACAACGTAAATACTGTAATTAATGAAATCAACATTTTAGTAAAACGCTCTCCATATTTTATAGGTAATGTTATATAATTTAATACAATATCTCCTTCTATATTTTCTAAATCTTTAATTAATTCTCTAATCAATAATACAAAAAACAAGAATGAAGCATGTGTAAAAATAATGGTAGAAAAATTTTTGTAATACACAAATACAGCAAAAAAAGGAATAATAGCTAAAATAGCTGCTGAGAATAATTTTGCTAATGGATATCGCTTTAATTTATGTGAATACAGCCATATTAAGAATATATAAATTGCAAAAAATAATGCTGCACGCCAAGAAACCAGCCATCCAAAAAAGAAGCCTAAAAAATTAAGGAAAAAATAGATATACAGTTTAGTTTGTTGACTAACAATACTATCTATTTTGGTCTTTTGAGGTTTGTTAATTTTATCTTTATCAGCATCATAAAAATTATTGATTATATAGCCTGAAGCTATTACACAGATAGTTGCCAAAACGATAAAATATAAGTTGAGATCTAATACTATATATCGCAAAGGTTTTTCCGGTGAAAAGATAAAAATAGAGGCTAAATATTGAGCAAGAACTATAATTACAATATTATACCCTCTAACAACAGAAAGTAAGCTTAAAAATTTATAATGAAAGGGGTATTTTTTAGGTTTTTTGGGAGTGTTATTTTTGGCAACTTTAAGTAAATCCATAATACGGGAATGGAATTAAAAACGATACACCAATTCTAACTTGTAATCTTGTAAGATTTCTTGTGCTTTTTTGTAATCTTTGGTAAACCCTAAGATATAGCCACCACCACCTGAACCGCATAATTTTAAATAGTAAGCATTCGTATCAATACCTTGTTGCCATAACTGATGAAAAGCTTTGGGTATCATAGGTTTGAAATTTGTCAAAACCACTTTAGAAAGCTTCTTTACATTGCCAAATAATGATTTTATATTACCATGTAAAAAATCATCAATACAAGCATCAGTATAATTGGCAAAATCTTCATTTAACATTCTTCTAAAACCTTCGTTTTTCATTTTATTCATAAAAATGCTTACCATAGGTTCAGTTTCACCAACTTGCTCAGAGTCTAATAAAAATACAGCACCTTTTCCTTCTTTTTGAGATGGAATACCTGTAGCTTCTAAATTATCTTTAGAATTGATTAAAATGGGAATACTTAAATAGCTGTTTAACGGATCTAAACCAGAACTTTTACCATGAAAGAAAGACTCCATTACAGAAAAAATTTCTTTTAACTTTAGTAATTTATCTCTGGTTAAATTTTCTAAAACAGTAATTTTATTGTCAGCATATTTATCATAAATAGCAGCAACTAATGCTCCTGAGCTTCCGACACCATAACCTTGAGGTATGCTTGAGTCAAAATACATACCTTTATCAATATCTGTTTTTAACTCTTCTAATCTAAAATGCACTAAACCCTTATTATCAACTTCGCATAAATACTGATAGAACTTTTGTAAATTCTCATTAGATTTTTTTGCTGTATCAGACAAGTCTTCAGCAACTTTTAAAGCACCTTGATAAGAATTATATGGAATAGCTAAACCTTTAGAATCTTTAATGATTCCATACTCACCAAAGAGTAAAATTTTAGCATAAAATAAAGGTCCTTTCATAGAAGTAAATTAAATAATACGGCAATTTTTGCAAATATACCATATTCTAACAAATATATAAAAATGCCTGATTGTTAAAACGTTAATAAACGCTATTTATTCTGTAAATTATTAAATGTGAGTTTATTGTAGCAGATTCAAGGTTACTCTTCCTCAATTCCATCATAATAATACATTTTCCAAACCCCTACTTTTTTACCATTCGTATAATTACCTTCGCCTTTTACTTTTCCATTTTTATGATATTCTTTCCACGCTCCGGTTCGTTCATCACCTTTATAGTTGCCAGATTCAGATAGCTTAGCATTTTCATGATAAGCAACCCATTCACCATTTATTTTATCGTCTATATAAGAGTATTCACTTTTTAACGAACCACTTTCATGGTAATTTTTACGTAAACCATTAGGCACATTATTTTTGTAATTAACAGTTTGCATTACTTTTTCGTTTTCATAATACCAAGTTACCTCGCCTTCAAATAGTTCTTCGTCCGGTTTAAGAGAAAAAGCTTGCATTTGTTTAACTCCCGACAGATAATGATCAACTAATAAAAAACCGTTGTCTTTTTTTGCAGGTGCTGGTCTATAATAGGAAGCTTGAGCTTTCACAGTTTTGCTCCAATTGGCATCATACCAAATCGTGTCTTTCTGTGCAAACACAGAGCTAGAGAAAATAAAAATAAATAAGTAAATAATAAAGTTATAATTTTTCATGACTGAAGATTTTAAGGTTACAAAAGAACAAAACCTATTACCTCAGCTTATTTTATAAAGCTACAAATATATATAGTTTTGCTACTTTAACCTTCAGTTTATTATGAACTTGTTTAGACTTGTTAAAATGTGAAAGAAAGTTTAATTAAACAATCTCATAAAAGGATAAGACCTCAATACTATTATTTAAATTTGCTTAGCACCAACTCCGACCCTGTCACAAATATAGTGATTATTTTGGCAAAAAGATAGTAATTCGTTCACTATAAATTGGTTAACAGATTTCTTTTCTTTTTCAGGAAAGAGTACATGAACATTAGCACCTGCATCTAAGGTGAAACATACGTTTGAATTTGTTTGAGCTCTAAACTCCCATATTTTATTAATTATTGAAAGCGTATTAGGCTTCATCAGTATAAAATACGGATTACTGGTCAACATCATTGCATGTAGAGTAAGCGCTTCACTTTCTACAATATTTATAAATCCTCTCAAATCACCTTTCTGTAAAATGATTGCTAATTTTGATAAATTTTGATGTGCTTGCTCAAAGCGTTTTTCTGCAAAAGGATGGTTGTGCATTAGATTGTGCCCAAGAGTACTGGAAACTTGCTTTTCGCCTTTGTCAACTAAGAGAATAGTATCGTGATAATTTTTAAAATTAGTATGTATTGTTGACGGGAATTTTGCTCCATAAAGATCACTACTATCTTTAATATCATTGTGTTTTCCCCAAACTACCAATTCACCTTCAATACTTCTACTAGCGCTACCGGAGCCTAATCGAGCTAGAAAAGAAGCTTTTTTATTAAAAAATTTATCTGTAATTGTAGGGTTTAGTTGCTTTTCTAAACTCATTATACAAAGAGCAAGAGCAGCCATACCACTTGCTGAAGAAGCAATACCACTACTGTGCGGAAAAGAGTTACGTGAGTGTATTACAAAATCATAATCAGTTATAAAAGGGACATATTGCTGAATTAATGTAAAGAATTTGGCTATTTTGGGTTTAAAATCATCTTTTTTTTCACCTTCAAAGTAAATGTCAAAATTGATGTTCTTTTCGCCACTATTTCGTTTGGAAAACTCTAACGTAGTAATTGTAAAACAAGCATCTAGCGTAAAACTGATAGAAGGATTTTTGGGAATTTGAGGTTCGCGTTTTCCCCAATATTTTACCAAAGCAATATTGCTTGGCGTTTTCCAAGTGAAGCTTCCTTTTTCGGGAATATTAATATCGACATTTTTAAAAATAAAATCTTGAACGGTTAACACTTTATTCATTTCTCAAATATATTATTTTTAAGTGGGGTTTAATTAAAAAACAAACGGAATTAAACGAAATGTTTTCTTTTTATAATCGAGGTATTCATTTTTGAAGCGTTCACTTAAAAACTGTTCTTCCATAAAAATTTTAATTGATGCAAATATAGAATTAATTACTTTTGTTCTAAATAGTACCCGTTGTGCATTTTGAGTTAAAATAGTTTCCGAAATGTCAGTTCGAGTGATCCGCCGGAGGCGGATAGTATCGAGAACTAATTTAATAGCTAATCACGAAGTTTCGTGAGATGAAATTTTATTAAAATGCACAACGGGTTAAATAGTATTATTTTGAATCGAAGAATAAAATTAATTTGGGATTTTAGAGGATTAGAATCCTTAGAAATCGCTAAACACCATTGTGTACATTTAAAAGAATTTTCTGAAAAAGAAAAGTTAACTTTTCATGACATTTCCACAAACCAAATTTCTGAAATGTACAGTATTGCATTTATCATTGTTAATGAAAATGACATGATTACTTTTCGTGATGCTTTAAAACCACACAGAGGGGAAGTAGCTAACTAAACCTTATTGTTTCCAAAATTCTAAATAGTGTACCCAAAAGGAGTTCAGTTATAAAAATAGTATAATTCGTTGTCTAAATTTTGAGAATTAAATATTTATCGTATATTTGCGATTAACTATGAATAAAACATTACAACATATTGATTATACTGAAGAAACAGAAAAGTTAGCACGATTTTCTAAAGCCTTAGGGCATCCAATAAGATTGATAATATTAAAATATTTGAGTGATCAGAGCTGTTGTTATACGGGTGATTTGGTTGGTGTATTGCCTTTAGCACAATCAACTATCTCACAACATTTAAAAGAATTAAAAGATGCAGGATTAATTGATGGAGAAGTAAACCCACCAAAAATAAGGTATTGTATCAATCAAGAAAATTGGGAAAAAGCAAAAGCATTGTTTGCAACATTATTTCAAGAAGATTTTAAAAATTTCTCCTGTTGTTAAGCTTTAAATTATGAGCATTGAAATTAAAAACATGCAACTCAAAGATTGGACAGTTGTTGCCAATATTTATCAATTGGGAATTGAGACAGGCAATGCAACGTTTGAAACTGAAACTCCTTCTTGGTCAACATGGAATGATGTACACATGCAATCATGTAGATTGACTACTTGGCTAGAAAGAACAATTGTGGGCTGGGCAGCTTTATCTCCAGTTTCTGACAGATGTGTTTATGGAGGTGTTGCTGAGGTGAGTGTTTATGTTGATACTAATCATAATGGAAAAGGAATAGGCACAAAATTATTACAAGAATTAATCAATCAAAGTGAAAAGGAAGGTTTATGGACATTACAATCAGGAATTTTCCCTGAAAATTTAGCAAGTTTACAACTCCATAAAAAATTAGGTTTTAGAGAAATTGGTTTTAGAGAGAGAATAGGAAAAATGGAGTTTGGCGAGATAATATCATATTAGAAAGAAGAAGTACAACAATAGGAATTAATTAAGCCACCTTAGTCCTCTCTAACTCGTCTACGCTCAGCACAAACGTGGGAGGAAGTTTTTGTCCCCTTGAGGATTAACGAGATGAAAATATATTTTCATTGAAGATACCGAGCGTAGCTCATTAGGGGTGTTATTATCTAATTAAAAAACAAATGGAAACAAAAGAATTTTTATCAATATTAAAACAAAATAGAAATAAAGCACTCTTATTTGAATATACTGAAAATAAGTTTGCTGGCACAAATTATCATTTAACAGAAGTTAAAAATGTAGCTTTTGAAACGGTTGATTGTGGAGGAAACACAAATGATTGGAAAGAAACACATTTACAGATATGGGAAAGTCCAAAAGAAATAGAAAAGGAAGATTATATGACTGTTGATAAGGTCATTGATATTTTAGATCGTGTTGACAGTATTAGGCCATTATGGTTAGAAACCGAAGTGAAAGTTGAATTTGGAAACGAAGATTTTCATACTTCAATATTATCAATAGAAAATACTATTTCAGAATCTGATAGACTTATTGTAAAGCTATTTACTAATAAAACAGGTTGTAAAGCACAAGAAGAATGTGGCGTTTTAGTAGAAGAAACTTCAAGAGTTTCCACAGAAGAATCTTGTTGTTCAGGTTCGGGATGTTGTTAAGAATAAAAAATAATTTGAAGATGAGTAATTATAAAAGTTAAACAATTATAATTTTCAAATTGATACATTTTCAAATCATCAAATCATTTTTATGAAAACATTAATCCTATGTACCGGAAACTCTTGTCGAAGTCAAATGGCTGAAGGCTTTTTAAAATCGTTTGATTCATCAATGGAAGTACATTCAGCAGGAACAGAACCTAGCAACGAAGTACACCCAAAAGCAATTGTTGTGATGAACGAAATAGGAATCGATTTAAGTACGAACTATCCTAAAAAAGTTAATGAATTTTTAAATGAAGAATTTGATTATGTAATTACCGTTTGCGGTGGTGCAAAAGAAAGTTGCCCTACATTTAGTGGAAAAGTAAGACATCATATTCATATTGGTTTTGATGACCCTGCTGATGCTATCGGGACTGAGGAAGAAATTTATAGTGATTTTAGAAGAATTCGTAATGAGATTAAAAGAGATTTTTATAAGTTTTATCAGGAGAAATTCGCTTGATGCGTCACCCTGAATTTATTTCAGGGTTTCAAATAATCTATATGTTAGCTTAATGAGATTCTTCACTCCGCTACGCTTTGTTCTGAATGACACTTAGCATTGCCGCTCTCGAAGCATTGGGACGCAATTGTTTTCTATATTAAATTTTAATCTGTACTAATTC
This sequence comes from Flavobacteriaceae bacterium, assembly GCA_021648445.1. Taxonomy (GTDB): domain Bacteria; phylum Bacteroidota; class Bacteroidia; order Flavobacteriales; family Flavobacteriaceae; genus Aureibaculum. The sequence goes on along the minus strand of JAKISU010000003.1, from coordinate 16,386 downwards.
CCTCTCCTCTGGAGAAGGGTTAGGGTAAGGACATTGATTTCCCTGCAATATAACCACTAGTCCACGCATTTTGAAAGTTAAATCCACCTGTAACAGCATCAATATTCAACACTTCACCGGCAAAGAAGAGGTTTTGGTGAATTTTACTTTCAAAACGTTTAAAATTAATTTCTTTAAGGTCAACTCCACCGGCAGTAACAAATTCTTCTTTAAAAGTTGCTTTTCCGTAAGCATTAAAGATAGTATTGGTCAATTGATTTGCTAAATTATCTAATCGTTTGTTAGAAATGTCTGCCCAACGTTGTTCTTGTTTTATTTCAGAAGCTAATACTAATTGTTCCCATAAGCGTTTAGGAATGTCTTTAAAAACAGATTTTACAATGAGTTGCTTTTTAGGATTTTCTTTTTTTAGGATTTTTAGTTTATTTAATACGCTTGACAATGGTTTAGATAGCCAGTTTACTTTTACACTGTATTGGTAATTTTTTTCAGCTAAAAATAATGCGCCAAATGCTGATAATTTTAAAACAGCTGGTCCGCTTATTCCCCAATGGGTTATCAATAATGATCCGTTACTTTCAAATTTTGAATCGATTAGCGAAACAGTTGCATTTGGTACTGAAATACCGGGAATTTCTTTAATACGAACATCATTTATTTTAAAAGTAAATAAAGATGGAACAGGAGGAACTATAGTGTGACCTAGATTTGATATGAGCTCCCAAATTTTGGTATTACTGCCTGAAGCTATCAAAATTTTATCTGCAATAAATTCTTCTTTATTAGTACTAATTTTCCATTGTTCATCACCTTTTTCAATGTCTTCAACACGATGTCCTAGCTTTAGGATAATTTTGTTTTTCTCGACTTCTTCCATCAGAACATCAATGATGCTTTGAGATGAATTAGATTGTGGAAAAACCCTGTTATCGGCTTCAATTTTCAATGGAACGCTTCGTTCTTCAAACCATAACATAGTATCACCGGTCATAAATTGATGAAACGGACCCAATAATTCTTTTTTTCCTCTTGGATAGAATTTTGTCAATTCTTTTGGGTCAAAACAAGCATGAGTAACATTACACCTTCCACCACCTGAAACCTTTACTTTCTGTAAAACTTGGTTGCCTTTTTCAAGGATGATTATTTTAGCAGTTGGATTGTGTTCAGTACAGGTAATTGCTGCAAAAAAACCTGCTGCACCACCGCCAATGATTACTATTTTTTGCATAATATCATATCTGAATATGGAATAATAGTTTTAAATCCTTTTTGCTTAAAATAGTTGGGCGTATCATTATTACCTGTTGCTAAGATAAAATCACCACCCCAAGCTCCTAAACTTTTAGTTTGTCCGAAATAACCTGAAAATAGTTGTTTCTGAATTGGCTCTTGATTGATAATTTTTGAAATAATCCTTTCATGTTCAATCAGTAATTCTTCAAAATTTGTCAATGAAGTGCAATTACTAATTTGATGCGTTAGCTGTGAGATTTCATCCACAGCAGTGATATTATTTTTCTTAAATTTTTTATAAGCAGCAATACCTTCACGACTGTTTTGTTTTTTATTCAAATGCACAAAATAGAGTTGTTCTTTAAAATTTGGATTAAAGGCAACACTTTTGAATGATGGTTTTTTATCTGTTAATTTGTATAAAATTGGACTGTCATTTTTAGCACAAGCAATATCATAACCACTACCGCCAAAAGTATTAAATTGCAATTGAAAAGTATCAACTTTTGCCCATTGCGCAATATTGTTTATTAATGTTGACGAAGAACCTAATCCCCAATTTCTTGGAAAAGTCAACTTAGATTTTATATAGAAATCTTGCTGATTTAAAAGGAATTCTTGGTTTAATTTTTTAGCTTCAAATAAAATATTTTGAAGATTTTCGGCCAAAGAGTCATTTCCTCCATCACTTGTTGCATCAAAAGTTGCACTGATAATTCTTAATTTTGGTAAGTCAAATTCTACCTGAAGCCACAGTTCATTTTTATCTGTAAAACTTTCCCAAATTAGTTCCCCTCCTAACTTCCCCGAAAGGGTGGGATTTATATTTAATTTTTGAACAGTAAGGTTTTGTCCAAATCGTGTAGGAACTGCCAATGCTTCAGCTCCGTCAAGGACAACATATTCGCCTGTAATTAATAATTTACCGTTACTGTAAAAAGATTGCATTATGCTTTATTTCTATTATAAATAGGTAAAAAGAAAAATGATAATCCTCCAAAAAGAATGATCATTAAAGTTTGAGCTGTCCACATGATCCATCCAAAAGCTTTGGCAGGGTTTTCTTGAACATTGTATAAAATTAAAGCACTTGCTACAAAAACAGGAAAAGTGCCCAAACCACCATTCGTTAATGCGATACTTAATGCACCAACAACAAAACCAACTATAATGGCTTCAAACGGTAAATTAGTAGTTTCAGGTAAAGCGAAAGTAACTGCATAAAACATTAATATATACATAACCCAAATAAATACCGTATGGAAAATAAAAGCCCACTTTTTTTTCATTTTAAAGATACTAATCACACCCTCTAATAAACCGTTTGCAAATATTTTAACCTTTAATAAAAAACCTTTCTGGGCTTTTTGTAATAATTTAAATGCAAGAAATCCTAATGCTCCTAGTAAAATTAAGAAAATAACAGTTGTAAATTTACTTGAATCACCTTCTTTAAAAATATAGCTTTTTATCAAATCTGCCTGTAAAACAAATGCGATTGATATAATTGAAAATAACATAATTACGTCTGCAACACGCTCAGCCACTATAGTACCGAAAGCTTTTTCAAAAGGAATATTTTCATATTTAGAAATTGCAGTTGCCCGAGCTATTTCTCCAGCTCTAGGAATACCTAAGTTTACTAAATAGGCTATTAAAACAGTCATTGTACTATTGGCGAATTTTGGCTTATAACCTAAAGGTTCTAACATAAATTGCCAACGATATGCTCTTGATAAATGCCCTAAAATTCCAAAAATCAAAGACAATAAAACCCACCAGTAGTTGGCCGATTTAAAGGAATTTATAATGTCAGTTTTATCTTTAGCACTTAATTGTGCTAAAAAATACCAGATCAAACCAATACCTAAAGCAACAGGGAGTAGTATGAAAAGGGTTTTTTTAGTTTTTTTATTCACTAGAAATTGTTGTTACAATAAGCCTGCAAAAATAACTAATTTAAAGCTATATTATCAATAAGTCTGATATTTCCTGCAAATACAGCTATAAAACCTCTATATATTGCCTTTTTACTTTTTCTTTTAGCAGATTTAAGGTTTTTAATATTGGAAATTTCAAAATATTCTAAGTTTAAAACATCATTTTTTTCAAATTCATTTTCAACCCATTTAACGATTTCGGAAATAGAATACTCTTTAAATTTTTCTTTTGCCTTCTTTAAAGTTTTGTGAATAAAAGGTGCCTCTTTTCTTTGAACTTTAGTAAGTCTTACATTACGAGAACTCATTGCCAAACCATCATCTTCTCTAAAGATCTTACAACCAATAATTTGAACAGGAATGTTGTGCTTGTCTACCAATTTTTTAATGATTTGTAGTTGTTGAAAATCTTTTTCACCAAAATAAGCTTTATGAGGTTTAACTATTTCAAAGAATCTTTTAACTATTGTGCCTACACCATCAAAATGCCCTTTTCTATGCTTCCCTTCCATTTGAAATTCAAGTCCGTCGAAATCAAAATGCGAAGCAATGGCATTGCCATTATAAATTTCATCTACTGTGGGAGCAAATACGATATCACAATTTACAGTTCTTAGTAATGCAAGATCATTTTCGAGTGTTTTCGGATAATTGATTAAATCTTCTTTTTTGTCAAATTGAGTAGGATTCACAAAAATACTTACGACAATAATTTTATTTTCAGTGCTGGCTTTTTTAATTAAAGACAAATGACCTTTGTGTAAAGCACCCATAGTAGGTATAAAACCTATTGAAGCACTCCTTTTTAAATTTGTTAAACTCTCCTGTAAAGATTTATTTTTGTAGAAAACCTTCATTTAATAGATGTTATAATAGTGTTAAAAGCACGTAAACTTAGTATTTAAAGTTTAAATCTAAGTAAAAATTCGTAATTTTGCATATTCTTATATTTAGATGGATTTATGAAACGAGCATTAATGAATTTTATAATTAAATTCTCAAAAGGAAATTTTATAATTAATTTAATATCATAAAATTAAAACGTGTGAAAGATAAGAGAATATTGTATGTATCCTCTGAGGTAGTTCCTTATTTGCCTGAAACAGAAACAGCTAGCACCTCATTTGAAGTGGCTAGAAAGATGCATAATAGTGGGGCACAAACCCGTATTTTTATGCCAAGATTTGGAGTGATTAATGAGCGTAGACATCAATTACATGAAGTGATTCGTTTGTCGGGAATGAATTTGATAATCAATGATATGGATATGCCTTTGATTATTAAAGTCGCTTCAATTCCTAAAGAAAGAATGCAGGTATATTTCATTGATAATGATGAGTATTTTAAGCGTAAAGCATTATATACTGATGAAGATGGAAAGTTATTTAAAGATAATGATGAACGTGCTATATTCTTTGCTAAAGGAGTTGTTGAAACAGTAAAAAAGCTGAATTGGTCACCTGATATTATTCATGTTCATGGATGGATGGCTTCTTTATTACCATTATATCTTAGAGAATATTATAAAAATGACTCTTTATTCTCTAATAGTAAAATAGTTACTTCAATCTATAATAATGGTTTTGATGGTACTATTGGAAATAGTTTAGTAGAAAAAATAAAATATGATGCCATACCTGAAGATAAGTTAAATTCTTTATCAAAAGCAAGTCATACTAACCTTATAAAAATTGCTATAGAAAATTCTGATGCTGTTATAAAAGGAAGCGAAAATATTCCTGATGAAATTGAAAAACATATTGATGAAAAACAAATTCCTGTTTTAGAATTTCAATCTCCTGAAGATTATAAAGAGGCATATTCTAATTTTTACCTTACCGAAGTTTTATAAAAATAACAATAAAATAATTTTATGTTTATGACAAAAAAAATTGTAAACAGTGTAAAATATATTGGTTTACTTAGCCTTGTTTTACTTAGTGTAATAGCCTGCGAAAGAGATTTCGAAAATATCGGTGTTGGGCTTGTTGATAATAATGAGTTTGCAACTAGCGATACAATTTTTGAAGTAATTGCTTACAATAAAAATGTTGAATCATCAAGAGTTGATGGTATTCCTGAATACTTGTTAGGAATTCTCGAAGATGATAATTTCGGATATATCAAAACATTATTTGTAAGTCAATTAGGTTTGCCAACTTCAACTGATTTTGGTAATAATGTATCTATAGATGCGGTAATATTAGATATACCATATTATGCAACAAGAGAGGATAATTATAGTGACGGAAAACCACAATTTAAATTAGATTCTATATTTGGCAATCAAGAAACTGAATATAACATTTCAGTGTATGAATCTGGAACATTTTTAAATGCCTTAGAGCCATTAGACCCTACAAAAAACAAAAAATATTATTCTAATGAGACATATAATGAAAAAACACTTTTGTATTCTCAATTATTTAATCCTGAAAGAAATGATACCGTATTATATGTAAAGAGAAGGTTTTTAGATGATGATTCAAATACAGTTGATGATACAGATACTATAAAAGCTGAAAATAGTATTCCCTCAATTAAAATGTCATTAGATACAGTCTTTTTTAGGAATAATTTTATCAATCAGCAAAACACAGGTGTATTAGATTCAAGAGATAGTTTTATTGATTTTTTTAGAGGTATTATTATTAAAGCTGAAGAAGATGTTAACAAGGATGGATCATTAATGGCATTAGCAATGTCTAATGCTAATGTAAGAATTTATTATACAAATACGATTTTAACAGACGAGACTGATACAGATTTAAATAATGATGGAGATACTGATGATACAGATGTACCAGTTCGGACAAAACAGACAATGATTTTCCCTTTAAGCGGAATAAGAGCGAATCAGTACAATAGAGATTATTTAGGATCATTAGCTAGCATAAACGAACGTTTTGTAAGTCCTGATCTTATTAATGGAGAAGATAAGTTATACATTCAAGGTGCTTCAGGTTCAATGGGTGTTGTAGAACTACTTCTTAGCGATGATGCTATAAATGAAATGAGAGATAAAAATTGGCTCATTAATGAAGCTAATCTTACCTTGTATTTAGATGATAATAGTTTTACGCAAGAAAAAGTGCCTGATCAATTATTACTATATAATTACGATGATAACTCTCAAATATTAGATGTTATTACAGAAGTTCAAGTCGGAGGTATTGGAGGCGTTTTAGAAAGAGATGAAGACAATAAACCAATAAAATATAAGTTTAGAATTACAGATTATATTTCAGAATTTTTAAAATCTGATGATGAAAAGCCGGTTAAGTTTGGACTTAAAGTATTTCATTCAACTGATGTACCTTTAGTAATAGACGATACAAACATTGATGATTTCAGTTGGATAGCTAAAGGTGTAGTTTTAAAAGGGAATAAATTGTTAGATGAAAATGATCCTCAAAGATTAAAATTAGAGATATTTTATACAATCAATAACGATTAATATTGGTATAAGACAAAAAACAATTGCTATGTGTGGTATTACAGGTTATATAGGTTACAGAGATGCTTATCCAATTATTATGAATGGGTTGCAGCGTCTAGAATACAGAGGTTATGATAGTGCCGGTATAATGCTTTTTGATGGTAGCAAAATCAACCTTTCAAAAACCAAAGGAAAAGTTAGTGACCTGATAGAAAGGGTTGATGCAGAAATATCTAAAGAAGGAAATTTAGGAATAGGTCATACGCGTTGGGCAACACATGGAGTGCCAAATGATGTCAATTCTCACCCACACACTTCCCAATCGGGTAATTTAGTAATTGTTCATAATGGAATTATTGAGAATTATGATACCCTAAAAAAAGAATTAACTAACAGAGGTTATATTTTTAATAGTGATACCGATACAGAAGTACTTATCAATTTAATTGAAGAGGTGAAAAGTAAAAACAATGTGAAATTGGGTAAAGCAGTTCAAATTGCACTCAATGAAGTAGTTGGTGCTTTTGCAATTGCTGTTTTCGATATAGAAAAACCAGATGAAATTGTTGTAGCTAAATTAGGTAGCCCAATTGCTATTGGAATAGGTAAAGATAATACTGAATTTTTTATTGCTTCCGATGCATCTCCTTTTCTTGAATATACTAAAGACGCTATCTATCTTGAAGATGAAGAAATGGCAATTATAAAAGTAGGAAGAGATATTGAAATTAGAAAGATTAATGATGATTCTATAGTTGCTGCAGATATACAGGAACTACAAATGAACCTTGAACAGATTGAAAAAGGTGGTTATGACCATTTTATGCTTAAAGAAATTCATGAGCAACCTAGAGCTATTACAGATACATTCAGAGGAAGACTATTAAGAGACGAAGCTATTATAAAAATGGCTGGGGTAGAAGATAATATGAAACGTTTTTTAAATGCTGAACGTATTCTTATTGTTGCCTGCGGAACTTCTTGGCATGCAGGTCTTGTTGCTGAATATATTTTTGAAGAGTTTGCAAGAATTCCGGTTGAAGTAGAATATGCCTCAGAATTTAGATATAGAAATCCAATTATTACAGAAAAAGATGTTGTTATAGCCATTTCTCAATCTGGTGAAACAGCAGATACTTTAGCTGCAATTAAATTAGCAAAATCTAAAGGCGCTTTTGTATTTGGGGTTTGTAATGTAGTAGGATCTTCTATTAGTAGAGAATCAGATGCAGGAGCTTATACACATGCCGGACCAGAAATTGGTGTAGCTTCTACCAAAGCATTTACTACTCAAATTACAGTATTAACATTAATAGCTTTACGATTAGCAAGAGCCAAAGGAACTATGACGAGTAGTGACTTTAGAATGTATTTACAAGAAATGGAGCTCATTCCGAGTAAAGTAGAGAAACTTTTAGAGATTGATTCGAAAGTTGAAGAAATAGCGAGAAAGTATCTATTATCAACCAACTTCTTGTATTTAGGAAGAGGATTTAATTTTCCTGTTGCTTTAGAAGGTGCATTAAAACTAAAAGAGATCTCTTATATTCATGCCGAAGGTTATCCTGCAGCAGAAATGAAGCATGGTCCGATTGCATTAATTGATGATAGAATGCCGGTAGTTGTTATTGCAACCAATAGAGGTCATTATGATAAAGTAGTTAGTAATATTCAAGAAATAAAATCTAGACAAGGAAAAATTATTGCAATAGTAACCGAAGGAGATACTGTAGTTAAAGAAATTGCAGATCATGTAATTGAGATTCCGGATACTGAAGAGGCATTAACACCTTTGTTAACAACAATTCCTTTACAGTTATTATCTTATTATATTGCAGTAATGAGAGATTGTAATGTTGACCAACCAAGAAATTTAGCAAAATCTGTTACAGTAGAGTAATTTACTATGATTATTTCACTTGATGATATAAAGGACACTGAATTATAGAGGTGCCCTATAGTTTCTTTAAGTAGCTCTTATTTTGATAAAAGTTTGAAGGCGGATAACCAAAGAAATTTCTTCTAACTTCTGACTTCGGTCATCCAGCCAAAAGAATTTTATATTAAAAACAAATATCGTTTAGTATAAGATTATGATATTTACAGAAATTTATTTCCCATTAAATTCACTCATTGTATTTGCTAACCCTGAAGTTCCGAAAGATTTAATAAGAGCACAAGCTTTATCTAATCTTTCAGAGAGTTTTGAGTTTTCACCATCATTCCATTTTCCTAATACATAATCAGTTTGTTTTCCTTTTTTAAACTCATCACTAACCCCAAATCTAAAACGAGGATAATTTTGAGTGTTCAAAACAGCGTTAATATCTTTTAAACCATTATGCCCTCCATCACTTCCTTTAGCTTTTAAGCGGATAGTTCCGAAAGGAATATTTAGATCATCACAGACAACTAATGTGTTTTCTAGTCCAATTCTTTCTTTTATTTGCCAATATTTAACAGCTTTGCCACTCAAATTCATATAAGTTGAAGGTTTTAGTAAGATAAATGTTCTGCCTTTAAACCTGAATTTTGTGATAGCTCCTAATTTTTGACTTTCAAAAGTGGCACTTTCTTTAAGAGCTAATTCATCTAAAATTTTGAAGCCAATATTATGCCTAGTATTATCATATTCTGCACCAATATTTCCGAGTCCAACTATCAAGTATTTTTTCATAATATCAGTAGTATCTTTTTGAATACCAAAAAAAGATTTTAATTGAGAAAAAAAGTTCATTAGGTAAAAATAAAAAAAGCTCCGCGAAAACGAAGCCTTTTTAATAAATTTTATAAAAGTGAACTATTCTTTAGTATTACCTTCAGCAGTAGGAGCTTTGTCACCACCTTGAGTTGGTTTATCACCACCTTCAGTTGGAGTTCCTTCTTCTCCTTCAGCACCTTCTTCACCTTCCTCTTCTTCAACCTCATCAACTATTGCAGCACGTGCCATTCTTACTTGAACAACTACCATTTGATCTGGATGCAAAATTGAATATGCATCATCTTTTACATCTTCAACAAATATTTTATCTCCAATCTTCAATTTAGAAATTTTAGCGTTGATAAAATCTGGTAAATCAGCTGGTAAAGCTTTTACTCTTAAGTGTCGATTAGGAAAACGTAATACACCACCATTCATAACTCCGGGAGCATTTCCAATTAACTTAACAGGAATATTCATAGTAACTTCTTTATCATCAAACAATTGATAAAAGTCAATATGCAAAATTTTATCAGTTACCGGATGGAACTGAATATCTTGTAAAATGGCATTTAATTTTTCACCACTTTCTAGTTCAATCGTTGCAGTATAAACATTTGGAGTATAAACCAAGTTTTTGAACGATAATTCATCAGCTGAAAAGTGAATTGGTCTGTCTCCTCCGTATAATACGCAAGGAACCTTTCCAGCATTACGTAGAGCTTTGGTAGCTACCTTACCCACGCTTTCTCTTTGAGATCCTTTGATTGTAATAGATTTCATTTTTTTTTTAAATTTATTTACATTAAAAATTGATCACTGATTGATTGGTTGCTTTGAACCTTATGCATCACATCAGCAAATAAAGGGGCGCAAGATATAACTTTTATTTTAGAAATATCCTTTTTTAAAGGGATTGTATCAGTAATAATTAACTCCTTTAATTTAGAGTTCTCAATACGACTATATGCTTCACCCGAAAGCACAGCATGTGTACAAATAGCACGTACACTTAGAGCCCCTTTTTCCATCATTAAATCAGCTGCTTTAGTGAGCGTTCCTGCAGTATCAACCATATCGTCAACAATAATAACATTTCTACCTTTTACCTCTCCAATCAATTCCATATGAGAGATAACATTTGCTTTTTTGCGTTGTTTATAGCAAATAACAACTTCACTTTCTAAAAATTTAGAATAGGCATAAGCTCTTTTTGAACCTCCCATGTCTGGAGATGCAATGGTTATATTATTTAAATTTAATTTTTTGATACTTGGTAAAAAGATAGTTGAGGCATATAAGTGATCAACGGGTTTCTCAAAAAACCCTTGAATTTGATCAGCATGTAGATCCATTGTTATAATTCTGGTAGCACCAGCGGCTTGTAATAAGTTAGCAACCATCTTTGCAGCAATAGGCACCCTAGGCTTGTCTTTTCTGTCTTGTCTTGCCCATCCGAAATAAGGAATAACGGCCGTTATATGACGTGCAGATGCGCGTTTTGCAGCATCGATCATCAATAACATTTCCATTAAATTATCTGAGGAAGGGAAAGTTGAGCCGATAATAAAAATTCGTCTTCCTCTAATAGATTCTTCAAAAGAGACTTGAAACTCACCATCACTAAAAATATTCTTTTTAGACTTCCCAAGCTCAGCCCCAAAAGCTTTTGCTATTTTTTCAGCTAATTCTAATGATTGTGAGCAAGCGAAGAGTTTTGGCTTAGGTACTTTTTGTTTCATTTAGTTGTGTTGTTGTTTGTACCTTGGGTGGGAATCGAACCCACACTCTCGAAAGAACTGGATTTTGAATCCAGCGCGTCTACCAATTCCGCCACCAAGGCAATTTAAGAGACTGCAAATCTAGAAAATATTTTTAAATAGTTTGGTTTTAAATGAGTCATTGTTTTCGTATTTTTGCCTAAAATTCTAAAAAAGAAAAAATGACAATAAAAGTAAAAGATACCTTTGATGTATTAATTGAAATACCTAAAGGAAGCAGAAACAAGTATGAATATGATTTTGTACTGAATAAGATTAGATTTGACAGAATGTTATTTTCATCAATGATGTATCCCGGTGATTATGGTTTTATACCTGAAACATTGGCGTTAGATAAAGATCCGTTAGATGTTTTGGTATTAGGGACAGAACCTACATTCCCGATGTGTGTAATGGAAGTCAAAGCCATTGGCGTATTTCATATGACTGATGAAAAAGGACCTGATGAAAAATTAATTTGTGTTCCTATATCTGATCCTATATGGAATCGGTTAAATGATATTTCAGATATGAATCCACATCAATTAAAAGAGATTGAACATTTCTTTCAAGTGTATAAAGATTTAGAAGAAAAGAAAGTTGATGTAGGTGGTTGGAGTGATGTAAACAAAGCGTATGATATTCTGGAAAAATGTACAGAAAGATATGATTCAAGCGAACATAAAAAAAAGAGAACATTTACGATATAATAGATATAGTAACTACTTATAAATCAAACCATCCTTAAATTTAAGGATGGTTTTTTTTTTCTACTATATTTCACTACTTTTGCGCATCTGAAAATTAATTAAATCAAAGAAATAAAAAATGGAATTTATTGTAAATTATTTACCTGCATTTGGTATTCTAGCGCTGGTTTTTGTATTCATTAAGAATATGTGGGTTTCAAAACAAGAAGAAGGAGATGCTAAAATGTCAAGAATTGCTAAGAATATTGCTGATGGCGCAATGTCATTTTTAAAGGCTGAATACAAAGTGTTGGCAATTTTTGTAGTTGCAGTAGCAGTCTTATTGTATTTTAAGGGAGCTTCAGAAGCAGGTTCTAACGGAATGGTAGCTGTATCATTTATTGTGGGTGCTTTTTGTTCAGCTTTAGCAGGTTTTATCGGAATGAAAGTTGCCACCAAAGCAAATGTAAGAACTACACACGCTGCAAGAACTTCTTTAGGTAAAGCATTAGAAGTTGCTTTTGCAGGAGGTGCTGTAATGGGATTAGGTGTTGTTGGCTTAGGTGTGTTAGGATTGAGCGGATTGTTTATGATATATAGTGGTCAAGGATGGGAAATAGGCGAAATATTAAATGTACTATCTGGATTTTCATTAGGAGCCTCTTCTATCGCATTATTTGCACGTGTTGGTGGAGGTATTTATACTAAAGCTGCTGATGTTGGTGCTGATTTGGTTGGTAAAGTTGAAGCAGGGATTCCTGAAGATCATCCATTAAATCCGGCTACAATTGCTGATAATGTGGGTGATAATGTGGGTGATGTTGCAGGAATGGGAGCAGATTTATTTGAATCATATGTAGGTTCAATAATTGGTACTATGGTATTAGGAGCAATTTATGCTACATTACCGGAATTTCAAAGTGCTTTTGACGGACTAGGAGCTGTATATTTACCATTGGTATTAGCAGCAGTAGGAATTGTAATGTCTATTTTAGGAACATTTTTTGTTAGAGTAAAAGATGGTGGAAACCCTCAAACAGCATTAAATATTGGTGAATTTGGTTCAGCAGGCTTAATGTTGGTTTCTTCTTATTTTATAATTATTGAAATGCTACCGGAAACTTGGGTTGATGGAGGAATAACTTATACATCTATGGGTGTATTTTTGGCAACTATTGCCGGTTTAGTAGCAGGATTATTAGTTGGTAAGGTAACTGAATATTATACAGCTACAGGTAAAAAACCTGTAATGTCAATTGTTAAACAATCAGAAACAGGAGCGGCAACAAATATTATTGCCGGCCTAGGTGTTGGTATGATGTCAACAATGATTCCTATTTTATTAATTGCTGCAGCAATTATGGTATCACATCATTTTGCAGGTTTATATGGTATTGCAATTGCTGCTGTAGGTATGTTGGCCAATACAGGTATTCAATTAGCTGTTGATGCTTATGGACCCATTTGTGATAATGCCGGTGGTATTGCAGAAATGGCAGAATTACCAAAAGAAGTACGTGAGCGTACTGATAAATTAGATGCCGTAGGTAATACAACAGCTGCAGTTGGTAAAGGATTTGCAATTGCTTCTGCTGCATTAACCGCATTAGCATTATTTGCTGCCTTTATGAAAACAGCAAATGTAACATCAATTGATGTGTCTAAACCAAACATTATGGCAGGATTATTAGTAGGAGGTATGTTACCATTTGTATTTTCAGCATTATCTATGAATGCTGTTGGTCGTGCTGCAATGGCAATGATTGAAGAAGTTCGTCGTCAATTTAGAGAAATTCCTCAATTAAAAGCTGCTTTAGCAGTAATGAGAAAATATGATTCTGATATGTCTAAAGCGACACCAGAAGATAGAAAAATATTTGATGAAGCTGATGGTGTTGCAGATTATGGGAAATGTATTGATATTTCTACAAAAGCTTCGATTAGAGAAATGGTATTACCAGGTTTATTAGCGATAGCTGTTCCTGTTGCTGTTGGATTTATTGGAGGAGCCGAAATGTTAGGAGGTTTATTAGCAGGTGTAACAACATGTGGTGTGTTAATGGCTATTTTCCAATCGAATGCTGGTGGTGCATGGGATAATGCAAAGAAAACAATTGAAGAAGATGGCAGAAAAGGAACAGAGGTTCATAAAGCTGCTGTTGTTGGAGATACTGTTGGAGATCCGTTTAAAGATACTTCAGGACCTTCATTAAACATTTTGTTAAAGTTAATGTCGGTTGTGGCATTGGTAATTGCACCAAGTATTGCTTTAAATGTAGATCAAGTGGAAGCTTATAATACAACTACAATTGAACTATACGAAGAAAATACTTCAAGTAATGAGATATCTAAAAAAGTAGAAATTAAAGTAACTGAAGAAAAAGGTAAAAAAACAGCGATGATTACCACAACAACTTCTAAAAATGGTATTGAAAAAACAGAAACCAAAACATTAAAAGGTAAAGAAGTTGATGAATTGGTTAAAGAAAATAGAGAATAAAATATTTTACTATATATAAAAAAGCTCCCAATTTATTTGGGAGTTTTTTGTTTTATACCAACTTTGATTCGTTTTAGGAATTCTCTTGTTCTGAAAAAGTTTATCTTTGATTCTTCAATAATATATAATGCGAAAGATTATAATTTTTTTCTTTTTTATCTCTTCTTTTTTATATGCACAAAGCGATAGTACTTTTGTAGATAATAAATATTTAGAAGATCAACTTTATATAAGTTTTACTTGGGTAGGATTGACAAATACTCCCCCACAAATTTCTAGAACAGGATTTTCTTATGGTCTTGCCTTAGGTTTTATAAAAGATTTACCTATTAATGAACGGCGTAATATTGGTTTTGGTTTGGGCTTAGGCTATGGACTTAATGTATACTATTTTAATGTAACAGAAGATGTTGTTAAGCTACCTTCAGAAAATTTAAATAATAGAATTGCCATGCATACTATTGAAGCTCCTTTTGAATTTAGATTTAGAACCTCAACAAGTCAAAAATATAATTTTTTGAGAGTATATCCAGGGTTTAAAGTAGCTTACGTTTTCGCCACCAATTCAAGATTAGAGCAAAGAGAAGATTTTCTTGTAGAAGATGTTATTGAAATTAATGAATTTCTTTATGGAGTTACCCTATCTGTAGGATATAATAAATGGAATTTTTATGCTTATTACGGTCTAAATAACTTATTTAACGAAACAAAAAATAATTCCTATAAAATTGATATACATGATATAAGATTAGGGATAATTTTTTACATATTGTGATAAAACTGATAACTAATAAATTGTGTTATCATTCCCAATAAAAAACCTATATATACTTCTTTAGGTTGGTGTGCATTTAATTTTAATCGAGCTACAGAAATTAATCCTGACAAAATAAATAAAAGAGCTATTATTAAGTTAAAATTGAGTTGATATTCATAGCTCATTATAATAACAAACCCAAGAACCCCTCCAATACCTAATGTGTGTAAGCTGGTTTTAATTTTTGTGTTAAAAAGAATATAAGTAATAGCTAAAGCTAAAGCAATCCCAAAAAATGAATAGGCTAATAAATTAACAACCTTAATATTTAAAAGTAAATTTCCAACCATAAAAGATAATATTATAAAGAATAATATTGGAAATTTCCTTTCTTCTATTGTTTTTAAAAGATAGGTTTCAATTAGGTTTAATTTTTTTAATAAAACCAATAAAAATATAGGTAAAATATAAGTACTCATAAAAATGATTGCAAGTATGATGTATTCTTGCCTTTTTAGGATATTTTTTGGTGTTAATAATAAGTAGATAAAACTTCCTATAGAGGAAAATAATAGTGGATGAAAAACATAGGATATTAACTTATAGAATTGCATGATTTATAAAATTACTTTTCTTAATCTTGCAACGGGTATATTTAACTGTTCACGATATTTAGCAACTGTTCTTCTAGCAATTAAATATCCTTTTTCCTTTAACAAAAGAGATAATTTTTCATCAGTAACAGGTTTTTGCTTATTTTCATTGTCAATTATGGTTTGTAAAATATTTTTGATTTTTCGAGTTGAAATATCCTCTCCTTTATCGTTTTTCATAGATTCAGAAAAAAATTCTTTTATTAATTTTGTGCCATAAGGTGTGTCAACATACTTACTATTTGCTACCCGAGAAATAGTAGAAATGTCCATATGTATTTTATCTGCAATATTTATCCTACTGGCAATCGGCAGCCTATTGTAGCCACTAGACATTGCTGCTTCAATTGATTGATGCAATATCACTTCGCTTTTGTCTATATAAAGTAGTTCATCTGCGATTTGGTAGAGTTCTGAAATATTGTGTGTGACTAGAAAAATCAGGTTGTTGTTCTTGAATTGGTGTAATAAGTGCAAGGAAGTGTTGGCAAGTTTTTTATCTAATGCAGAATAAGGCTCATCCAATAGTATGATATGGTTACCTTTGATCTGTATAAGTGCTCTAATATAGGCAACTCGTTGTAATTCACCACCAGATAACTGAGCAGGGTGCTTGTGTAAAAGGTGTTGACAGTCTAACTGTTGCACTAAATCTATAAGCATGTCTTTATGATTGTCACTGTAATACCTGGCAAATTCGAGGTTCTGTTC
>JAKISU010000076.1 GCA_021648445.1 Flavobacteriaceae bacterium | reverse complement strand
CAGAGCTAAAGTGATTGATTTCCTTGATAATCAAATTTGGATAAATGATGAATTCGAAAATAGATTAACCGATAATTTCCAAATCATTAAACCCAATTTTTCGGGTTCCTATCTGTAATGAGTATATGCAAGTGTTAATGCTTCCTTCCCTCCTTTTTCTAACTGATAATACGACCGCAAATGTGCTTGACGATATAATGGAACATATAACTTACCTGAAGTTGCCCAAGCCGAAGCTTGAAAATCAACTGTTGCATTTAAAATTTTTGCATTTTGTATTGTATCGGTAGTAGCAATATTCCAACGAATATCTTTTTTATCAGTAATTAATGTAGGATACACATAAAAAACGTCAGCTTCTAATTCAACAGTAGAATTTGGTGTTAACTCTTTTAGTTTTTGAGTGTATTTTGAAGGTAATACCACCCAACTACTTTCGTTTTGATAATCTGGTTTTTCAGGAATTTTTTCTAAAGAAAAAGGCTCTGTTAAGTAAATTGATGTTGATTTACAACTTACTAGAACGATTAAACAACAAATACTTATGAATTTATAAAAATATTGTCTTTGCTTAAATATCAATCTTTTATTCCTTTTTATAAAGCATCGGATTCAACTCATCATCATTGTACATTTTCATTTGCTTATATACTTTCATATATTTTTTGCCTTGAGAAATATCTTGTAATAAATCATCAATAGCTGAAGATAGATCTTTACGTTGTTCTAACAATATATTGAGTTTTTGCTGACAATTTGCTCTATGTTGTTCAGAAGCTGATTCCCGATTTGCCTCTTCTGCCATATGGTAAATTTTTAATGCAAGAATAGATAACCTATCTATCGCCCAAGCCGGGCTTTCAGTATTTATTTTAGCATTATGTTGAACCTCTACATCTTTAGACATATCTAGGTAATAACTATCAATATATTCAACCATATCGGTTCTGTCTTGATTTGAAGCGTCAATTCTACGTTTTAATGTTAGTGCTTCAACCGGATTTATATCCGGTAAACGGATAATATCTTCATAATGCCATTGTACGGTATCTATCCAAGATTTTCTGTATAACAAATGTGTCAATCCTTTTTCATCATAAGGGTTTTCAAAAGGTTGATCAACGTTATCAATAACATGATATTTTTCAATTACTGTATCAAACAATGAGTTAAATTCTGTTGCGTTCATATAATATAAATTAAGAAAATTTTCTTTCAATAAGTGTTATTAATCGTTCTTCGTATTCTTCTTTACCTGTCCAATCATAATCAGGTTTTACCTTATTATGTATAAATTCTTTGGCTTCACTTTCTGTTTTAAAAGAGTTGAGTTGTGATAATACGCTATTAAAATTTGACTGGTCAAAATTAAATAAATGCTTTACAAAAGCGATTCTATCATTCAATCCGACTTGAATGGTATTTTTTACTAATTTATCATTTAAGGTCTTTTTTTCGTTGCCTTTTCTTTCATCATCTTCAAAAAGCGTAGCAGTTTTGTCAGCAGAAATAGTATCTCTAAATTCCTCTTTAGAACTAACCTGATTTCTTTTTAAGCTTCCAATATCTATTTTAACTGAATCAAATTTTGGTTCAAAAATATCTTTATTTTCTGTTTTTTTAGGTATTATCTTCTCTTCTTGCTTTAATTCAGAGCTAACTTCTTTAACGGTATTCGTTGGTATTTCCTTTTTAGTTACTATTTGGTCAATTTTCTTTAATAACTCCTCTTTTGAAGTTTCAAGATTCGGTGTAGTTGCCACATAATCATCAAGAAAAGCTAACACAGACAAATTTTCATAAACTTCTCTGGCTTTTTCTTTTAAAGCCACAGCTTCATGTCTATTTTTCATCTGTAAAATACTATGAGCTAAACTCACTAACTCCGCTTCAAGTTTTTTGTGCATAATTTGATGCCTTTAATTAAAAATGGAACACTATTTTTAATAAATTTGTTTCGAATAAAAAGTAGAAATTCAAATCATTAATCTTTCAACGCCGAAAATTACAAAATGTTTCTTGAAAATACAGTAAATCACGCAGAACAATTTGGTTGGATAGAAGTAATTTGCGGTTCAATGTTTTCCGGTAAAACCGAAGAATTGATCCGTAGGCTAAAGCGTGCGCAATTTGCAAAACAAAAAGTAGAGATTTTTAAACCCGCTATAGACACACGATATGATGAAGAAAAAGTAGTATCACATGATGCCAATGAAATTCGTTCAACACCTGTTCCTGCTGCGGCTAATATTAGATTGCTGGCAAATGATGTGGAGGTTGTTGGTATTGATGAAGCTCAGTTTTTTGATGATGAAATTGTCACTGTTTGTAATGATTTAGCCAATAGAGGCGTAAGAGTAATAGTTGCCGGATTAGATATGGATTTTAAAGGCAACCCTTTCGGGCCAATGCCAGCATTAATGGCTACAGCTGAATATGTTACTAAAGTACATGCTGTCTGTACTACTACCGGAAATTTAGCGCATTATAGTCATAGAAAAGTTAAAAATGATAATGTGGTTTTTTTAGGTGAAACGGAAGAGTATGAGCCTTTAAGCAGAGCAGCTTATTATAAAGCGCTTCTAAAAGAAAAAATTAAAGACATGAATGTTGATGCCGAAGAAATCTCTTCTAAAGAAAAATAAGTAGATGTCGAAGGTTCAGGAAACTGTATTAGAAATAGATTTAAATGCACTTAAACATAATTTTAAGTATATAAAATCTAAACTTAACAATAACACTAAAATTTTGGCTGTTGTTAAAGCTTTTGGTTATGGTACTGATGCTTGTGAAATTGCAAAGTATTTAGAAAAGCTAAAAATTGACTATTTAGCCGTCGCTTATACTAAAGAAGGTGTAGCATTAAGAGATGCCGGTATTAAAACGCCTATTTTAATATTGCATCCTCAAACTACAACTTTTAAAACCATTATTGAACGTTGTTTAGAACCTAATTTGTATAGTAAAAGAGTATTAGATGCTTTTGTGGCTATTGCCGAAGCTGAACATCAGAAAAACTATCCTATTCATATAAAATTTAATACAGGTTTAAATAGACTTGGTTTTAAAGAAGACGCTATCTCTTTTATTATTTCTAAAATTAAAAGCACTACTTCAATAAAAATAACATCTGTTTTCTCACATTTAATTGCAAGTGAAGATTTAAATGAACAATCATTCTCTGATCAACAAATCGTCGCATTTAAAAATATTACTAAATGCCTTTTTGATCAATTAGGTTACAAGCCTATGTTGCACATACTGAATACATCAGGAATTCTAAACTATCCCGAAGCTCAATTTGATATGGTTAGATCGGGTATTGGTTTATATGGATTTGGAAATAATGATACTGACACTAAAATGTTACAAAATGTAGCTTCACTAAAATCTATCATCTCTCAAATTCATCATATTAAAAAAGGGGAATCTGTTGGCTATAACAAAGCATTTGTTGCAGATCGCACTACAAAAACAGCAACCATCCCTATTGGTCATGCTGACGGAATTCACAGAGCTTTTGGTAACGGTAAAGGTTTTGTTACTATAAAAGGTAAAAAAGCTTCGATTGTAGGTAATGTATGTATGGATATGTTAATGGTAAATATTACTAATATTGATTGTAAAGAAGGTGATGAAGTTATTCTTTTTGACAATCAGAAAACAGTTAATGAATTAGCTGAGAACATCAATTCGATCTCTTATGAGATTATTACTGCTATTTCACAACGTGTGAAAAGGATTGTTAAATAGTTGTTAATTTTATTATATTGCAACATATTAACCAATTTAAAACTATTAATCATGTTAAAAGAATTTAAGAATTTTATAATGAGTGGCAATGTTATTGATTTTGCCGTTGCAGTTATTATGGCTGGTGCAGTTGGTCTTGTTGTAAACGGATTTGTAAATGATATTGTCATGCCTGTAGTCGGTCATTTTGCTGGCGGTGTAGATTTTGCAACCTTAAAAATGGTACTTACTGAAGCTTCGGGAGTTGAAGGAGCGGAAGGCTATGTAGCTGAAAATGCTATTCGATGGGGTTCATGGGTCAATACTCTTGTAAATTTAATCATTGTTGGGTTTGTAATGTTTATA
This sequence comes from Flavobacteriaceae bacterium, assembly GCA_021648445.1. Lineage (GTDB taxonomy): Bacteria > Bacteroidota > Bacteroidia > Flavobacteriales > Flavobacteriaceae > Aureibaculum. The sequence continues at coordinate 10,443 of JAKISU010000076.1, read as the reverse complement.
CTTGTTAAAGCTTATAACAAAAGTAAGGCTCCTGTAGAGGAAGAAGTAGCTGGACCATCTCAAGAAGATCTTTTAGCTGAAATTAGAGATTTATTAGCTAAAAAATAAGTTTTTTTAACTTACTTTATTAAACCCGAACTCCCGATAATTATTGGGATTGTTCGGGTTTTTTTATATTTAAAAAAATAAAGTTTCAATAATAAATGTAACCTTTTTAAATTTTAAAGGTTTTAAGAATAATAACTAACCCAAAACCAATAATTTGAAACATCTTACTGATGAAGAATTAATGTTACAAGTATCTAATGGCAACTTAGATGTTTTAACTGTTCTGTTTGATAGATATCATTTGCGGATTTTCAATTTTTTCAATAAAATGATTCAAAATAAAATGGTTAGTGAAGATCTAACACAAGATGTTTTTTATAAAATAATGAAATATCGAACATCTTATAAAAATGGAAATTTTGCTTCTTGGATCTATACAGTAGCTCGAAATATTTTTTCGACACATTATCAAAAGCAAAAAAAAGAGAGTGCCAATATGCTCAATGAAGATGTTTTAAAAGATGACGAAAAATTAGTGACAGAAAATAATAAAGATGAGCTATATCATTTGCAGAAAGCCTTGCTTAAACTAAATCATTCTGATAGAGAATTAATTATAATGAACCGATACCAAGAAATAAAATACCAGCAAATAGCTGAAATAATTGGCAGTTCTGAAGGTGCAGTTAAAGTTAAAATGCATAGAGCCTTAAAAAAATTAAAAGAAATTTATTTCCAAAATATATAGATGATGAAATGCGATAAAATTCAAAATAGTATTCTTGATTATATAGAAAATAACTTATCAGAAAAAGAATCTGCCGAGTTTGTAAATCACATGAATACCTGTGAAAATTGCAAAACTGAATTAAAAGAAATGCAAGAATTGTTGTCCATAATCCCTAATGATATTATAGAGCATCCCAGTGAAAGCCTACGCAATAATTTTGAGAAAATGCTATCAGAAGAAAAGCAACAAACGAAAATTGTGAAATTAAATTCTAAAAGTAATTGGAAATCATTTTTACAAATTGCTGCCAGTGTAGCTTTACTAATAAGTGTCTTTTTATTTGGCCGATACCAACAAACTCAACAAATAAATCAAGAGGTTGTTGAATTAAAAAATGAAAGTTTAGCGATTAAGCAAACTGTTATGTTAGCCCTTATGGAAAACAAGTCTGCTAGTAAAAGAATACAAGGGGTACAATATATTGAAGAATTTTCTGATCCAGATCCAGCAATTATGAGTGCATTAATAAAACGTATGCTTGGCGATGAAAATACTAATGTAAGATTAACGGCTGCTAATGCATTACAAGGATTTATAGCTTCAGAAATTGTAAAAAATGCATTTATAAAAGCCTTAGAAACAGAAAAAGACCCTAGTATTCAAATAACAATTATTCAGTTGTTAGTGAAGGTTCAAGAAAAAAAGGCAGCTAAACCTATGCAAAAATTATTACTACAAGAAGAAACTCAGCCTTTTGTAAAAGAAAAAATCAAATCTGTATTGTCTAATATCATTTAAATCAAAAAACGAATAGTCATGAAAAGTTTAAAAATATTTTATTTAGTATTTCTAATAGCTTTATCAGCAAACGCTCAAGAATATACTCGCTCTCTCGACGGTATTGAATGGGTGAAAATTGAATCAAAAGCCGATATTATTGTAAAAACCCATAGTAGTAATCAACTTTTAATAAAAGGAGGGAATTCTCATCGAACTCCATCTAAAGCCAAAGGGTTAAAATTAGTTGGCGAAGGAGGAACTGATAATACTGATGTTGGCTTTTATGTAATTAAGGAAGGAAATAATTTAATTGTTAAAAATCTTAGAAAATCAACAAGTTCAGAAATTTATTTACCTAAAAATCAAAATATTTCTGTTAAAAGTACTTGGCATGGTAATATTGAAATCTTTGATTTTAAAGGTGAAATAGAGGCTAATGCGCAATTAAACGGAAGTGTTAGAATTGAAAATATTAGTGGTCCTTTAACTGCAAATGCATTGAATGGAGAAATAAAAGTAATCTTTTCTAAAGTAAGTCAAAACTCGCCCATTACTATATATTCAACTAATGGAGCATTGGATGTCTCATTGCCTAAAGATACACCTGCTGATCTCTCTCTTGGATCTACAAACGGAGAAATTTATACCAATTTTGAACTCAGCGTTCCAAATAAAAACGGATTGAGATCTGTATCATCAAAAAAGGTAAAGGGGTTCGTCAATAAGGGTGGAGTTAACATTCAACTGAGAAGTACAAATGGTAATATTTATTTAAGGAAAAAATAAAGTAGATATGAAAAATATAGTTTTAATAGTAATGCTTGGTTTCATTGGGTTAACCGTAAATGCACAAAAAATAATTGAAAGATATATTGATTATAAAAATCAATATATCGACCTAGAAGTTAAATTTGCTTCAGAAATTGAAGTAAAAACATGGGATAAGCAAACAATTTATTTTAAAGCAGACATCCTTACAAAAGATGGTAGGTATCTGAATTTATACGGATTGAATATTGATGAAAGCCCCACTAAAATCTCAATTAATTCAGAAGTAGAGCCAATCTTTAAAGCTTTTCATGATTATTGGAATAAAAATCATCCTAATCAAAAAAAACGCTATTATAATACAGAAAATTTATATGAATTCAACTATGTAATCTATATCCCAAAAAACGCACGCTTTAAAATTAGCAGTATCAATGGTAATCTTAAATCGGAGCTTATAGAGGGTGAATTTACCGCCAATCTCATCAATGGAGATATCAGCATTGCAAATTATACTGGTAATTTAGATCTTAGTACTATTAACGGTGAAATAGATCTTAAAATAATCAATGCCAGTTTAGTTGCTGAAACTATTCATGGAGATGTTTATGCTGATGAAAAACTAAATTTTACTTCAACAGATTGCCATGTAGGTCAAAAAATATCTGGGAGTACAGCTAATGGGAAGAATAATTTAAGGCTGAATACTATTAATGGAAATATGTATCTGAGATTGTAAATTATAATTTATTTTAGAAAAAGTATAAAACTCTTTAAACACAAAGAACCCGAACTCCCGATAGTTATTGGAATTGTTCGAGTTTTTTATTTACCTTTTTGATTGGTATACTTCTGCAATAGTAGGATTGTTTATTGCATTTTTTAATAAAATCAAAGCATCATTTTTAGCAACATATCCTGTTTCTAATATTTTGAAATAAATACCACTTTTAGTAGCATTCCAAAATTGTTTGATGATTTTTGGATTGTTAAATCTGATACCTAATTTATAACAAGGTTGTCTGGGTTTCGTAACTTCAATTTTGGCTTCGCCCAATTGATAAACACTACCTACATGTATCTTGGTTTCATCTAAGTTGGTAATTGTTAAATTTTCACCAAACATACCATAATTCCAATCTAGGTCAGGATACAATTCTTTCCAATATTCATAATGATTTTCGCTATATCCATAAACAGCTTGTAGTATACCTCCATGGTATTTTCTATCAACTACATTGTCGTTTTGTACATCTTCTACATCCAAAAAAATGGGAGTTGCTACCGGAAGCTTAAAAATGCCTGTTTCAATGGTTTTATTTCGCCATTGTACTTGTTTTCTTTCTCCTAGATTTACGGATATTACTTTCATAGACACGAATTTCACTAATTTACACTAAACTTTGAATACATCATTGATGATTCTATATCAAAATACAGTAGGTAATTCAATATTATTACCTGTTTTATAAAGTACAATGTAATTTCGACAGAGATATGTTTTGTCATTAAAGACAAAATATATTGACGAGAAATCTCAATTATTATGTGAGATTCCTCGTCGCTCATTAGGTCGCTCTGTCGGAATGACATTCATAATTAAACTCAAATTTCACTTAATTATCACTAATTATTTTTATTATCTAGTCCTTCCCTTTGGGAAGGATTTAGGATGGGCTTAATTTATTAGCTATTTTTCTATCATTAGACAAACGTGGTATTTTGTTTTGTCCGCCCAATTTTCCAACAGATTTCATATAATTTTGGAATCCTCCTTTTTTAATTTTTGTAATAACAAGTGGTTTTAAAATTTTCCCTTCTATTAAATCAAAATAATAGGAATTTTGCTGTTGCATAACAGCATCCATTTTAATGGAAAATTCATTCATGTTCCCTGGTTCAGTTTCAAACTCAATAAACCATTCATGATAGGGCAATCCGTTTTCAGGATTGGTTTGCGGAGCCACAGTAAACTCATTTATAGCAACAGGAGTCCCAGCAACAGTTTCTTTTAATGCATGTTCTACTTCTTTTGCAATAACATGCTCACCAAAAGCCGAAATAAAATGTTTTATTCTACCTGTAACTATAATTCTGTGAGGTTTTAATGAAGTAAATTCTACAGTATCACCAATATTATATGCCCATAACCCTGCATTGGTAGAAATTATCAATACATAATTAACGCCTAATTCAACATCAGCTATTGAAATTCTTGTTGGGCTTTCATCGTAAAACTCGTCTGCTTTGATAAACTCATAAAAAATACCTCCATTTAATAGTAAGAGCATTCCTTTTTCATCTTGTTTATCCTGAAAAGCAAAAAAACCTTCAGAAGCAGGAAATAATTCTATGGAGTCTACTTTTTTTCCGATCAATTTTTCAAACTTATTCCGATAAGGTTCATAATTTACACCTCCGTAAACGAATAAATTAAAATTCGGAAAGATCTCATTGATGGTTTTTCCTGTTTTAGCAGTCAGCTTTTCAAAATACATTTGCACCCAAGAAGGAATTCCACTAATAAGCGTCATATCTTCTTTTAGCGTTTCTTCAACAATAGCGTCTACTTTGGTTTCCCAATCGTCAATACAATTGGTTTCCCAGCTTGGCATTCTGTTCTTTTGTAAATAACCCGGTACATAATGAGCAACAATGCCTGATAATCTGCCTGTTTTAATTCCGTTTTTCTCATCAATAACAGGGCTTCCTTGTAAAAAAATAAGTTTTCCATTTACAAAATCAGCATTACCGGTTTCAGCAATATACATCAGCAATGCATTACGTGCTGCTTTAATGTGATATGGCATAGAAGCTTTTGTTAAGGGAATATATTTAGCGCCCGAAGTGGTACCGGAAGTCTTCGCAAAATATAAAGGTTTGCCTTTCCAAAGTATATCTGATTTCCCCTCTAAAATTTGTTCTACATAAGGTTTTAAGGCTTCATAATCTCTCACCGGAACTTGTTCTTTAAAATCCTGATAAGAGAAAATAGCGCTAAAATGATGATCTTTACCAAAAGAAGTGTTTTTAGCTTGTGAAATTAGTTTTCTAAAGACTTTTTGTTGGGTTTTTTCAGGCTGACTTGCCCATTTATAGATTCGTTTCTGAACTTGCTTGGCGATGGGTACAGCAAAAATGGATTTTATACTCATTACCTAAAATCTATATAATTCAACGGATTGACCGGATAACCATCATTCCATAATTCGAAATGTAAATGAGGTCCGGTAGATAATGTCCCTGTTGAACCGGCATTGGCAATAGCTTCACCTGACCTTACCAAATCGCCTTGTTCTTTATGTATAGAGGCATTGTGTTTATAAACAGATAAAAATCCTTTGGTATGTTCTAAAATAATTACAAATCCTGTTTCTGCGGTAAAACCGGTAAATATAACAGTTCCGTCAGCAACAGCCTTAACAGGTGTATCTTTTTGTACTGCTATATCTATAGCATAATGCTTTTCTTTGGGATTATAGATATCTGTTATCTTCCCTGAAATAGGTGCAAAGAAAACTAAGTCTGTTTTTTTGATTGCTTTTTCAAAAACACTGTATCGTTCTTCCCTCTCAACATCTTCTCTAAAAGTTGAATCAATTGGTGTTATAGCTAAATCAGCATCTTCAATACGTAACTGTTCAGCAATAGAGTCTTTATTAATAATTGAGCTTTTTATTTTGCCCGTTAATACCTGTTGTATATTTTGGATATATACATCATTAACCGTCAATTGTTGCTGTAATGAATCTACTTTATATACCAAGTCTGACGCTCTTTTTTTCAACGCTGAAGAAGAATATCCCGGTATATATTCTCGTAAAGGTGTAAATGCCATGATCATCGCAGTAAGACCTACCAATAAAATAGAAATTACGCCTCCTAAAACAATAACATTTAAACGATTTAATTTAAACGAGAAACGTTCTTCAAAAGTATCTTCATTCAAAACTACAAAACGATACTTAAATGTCAGTTTCTCTTTAAGTTTATTTGTATTTTTTTTCTTTTTTGCCATATTAATAGTGCCTCTAAGAAAACACTTCAAAATTTAAAAACAAATATACAACGGAATTTTGAGTTTAGGATTATGTTATAAAGCCTATAAAAAAGTTAGTTTTTATGGCTAAGTTCTAATTATAACAGCATATCGTTTACATAATTAAACTAAGCTCTAAACTAAACAATAATTGATACTTGTTGGATATTCTGTTTTATACTAAAGGTTCCTGCAAGGTTTCTAAAACCTTGTAGGTCTGATAAACTATACCTACAAGGTCTCTACCTTGCAGGAATAACCTTTATTATTTTTAGAGTCATATCACTATTTTATTTAATATTGTAATAACTAGAACTTAGCTGTTTTTATAAAAATTCATTTCATCAATATACTGCCAAACATTACATGGCAGCAGTACTCTGATATTTTTTTTATCTGCAATAGATTTTCTAATAAAAGTTGACGAAACTTCCATAATAGGAGCATCTATTTTGTGAATTTTCGGGTGATTATCAAATTGTGTTACTATTCTTTCACCTTCAATAACTCTTGGATACATATAAATATCATGGCGCTCTAAAATGACTTCATAATTTTTCCATTTATGGAAAGATTTTAAATTATCAGATCCCATGATCAAACTGAAATTGTGTTGAGGATATTTTTCTGAAATATGCGCTAGTGTATTTACCGTATAGTTAGGCTGAGGAAGCTTAAATTCAATATTTGAAGGTTTTAATTTTGGATATTCTTCGGTAGCAATTTGTACTAATTGAAACCTATGATTATCTGCCAATAAAGAGGCTTTTTTCTTAAATGGGCTATGAGGCGTAACAACCATCCACACTTCGTCTAGATCAGAAAATTCAACAAGATGATTAGCAATTGCCATATGCCCGATATGAATAGGGTTAAATGTGCCAAAATACAAACCTATTTTTTTCATTTTTAGACTTTAGACCGCTTCGCTTTTAGATATTAGACTATAGATTAACTCATTTTTTATTTGAGCTTTCAACTTCTTTTTTCTCTTTTCTTTTTTCTGTATCAACTCCAACAAATTCTGCAACAAGGCTTTCGGCTTCTTTTAAAGCAATCTCTAAATTATGATTTTTAATGATCTTATCAAACTGAGGTGCAGTTGCTAATTCAATTGAAGCTTTAGCAATTCGCATATTGATTTTGTCTTCACTTTCTGTTTTTCTCTTTTTTAGTCTAATTTTTAACTCATCTACACTTGGTGGTTTTACAAAAACAGCTAAAGTTTCTTCCGGGAACTTCTTTTTAATTCGCAGTCCGCCAACTACATCTATATCAAAAATAACATGCTTTCCTTTTGCCCAAATGCGTTCTACTTCGCTTTTTAATGTTCCATAAAAACAGTCTCTATACACTTCTTCCCACTCTAAAAAATCTTCATTTCTTATTTTAGTTTTAAACTCTTTAGTTGATAGGTAATAGTAATCTTTTCCTTCAACTTCTTCACCTCTTCTCTCTCTTGATGTTGCAGAAACAGAAAACTCTAAATTAAGATAATCTAAGCCTAATAAATGCCTAACAATTGTTGTCTTCCCTGACCCAGATGGTGCTGAAAAAACCAAGAGTTTACCCTTATTTTTATGTGAATTTCCTTTATATTTCATGTTTTAGCTATCCATTTCTACTAATATTGAAAAAATACCTATCAGTCTTTTTTAACATTCTTGTAAAGTTATTAATATATTGATTATTAATAACTTATATAGCATTTAATCTTTTTTTCATACTAAGTAGTATGTTTTTTAACTGCATTTTTTATTATTAATATTTGCAATTAATGAGAAGCTGAGCTGAATTCAGCTTTCTGTAAAGATAAATTTTACAGAACGTTTAATAATTGCTCTTTTATTTTTTCTAACTCATCTTTCATTTGCACAACTACCTTTTGCATGGGTGCAAAATTAGATTTTGAGCCGGTAGTGTTTATTTCTCTTCCTATTTCTTGAGAAATAAATCCTAATTTTTTTCCATTAGACACCTCACTCTTTAATTCTTGTAAAAAATATTCTAAATGATTGCTTAATCGTACTTTTTCTTCTGTGATGTCTAACTTCTCTAAATAATAGACCAATTCTTGCTCAAATCTGTTTTCATCGACAGTTTGTTTTAATTCTAAGATTGCTTTTTTTAAGCGTTCGCGTACATTTATTAACCGCTCTTCGTCTAAACTTGCTACATCCTCTGATAATTGCTGAATAGTTTCTATACGATTGGTAAAATCTTGTTTTAACACACTTCCTTCATCATCTCTATATTTTATCGCTTTTACGATAGCTTCATCTATGGTTTTTTCTATTTCTGTCCATTGGTCTTCGTCTAATTGTTCTCGTTCAGTTTTCAAAGCATCCGGTAAACGCATTGCTATCTCTAATGTACTTTCTGGTGGTGTAACAGCAATTGCTCTTAATTGGTCAATATAATTATTGACAACTTCTTTATTTATAACTGAGGTTGTTTCACTTCCGGTACTTTCAACAAAAATTGAGAAATCTATTTTTCCTCTTACTAATTGTCTTGATAGTTTGCTTCTTATTTCTAACTCTTTTTCCCTATAAAATGAAGGGACTCTAACGTTTAGATCTAAATTTTTACTGTTTAGAGTTTTAATTTCTACAGTAACTTTCTTTTGAGGAAGTTCAACTATTGCCTTGCCGTAACCGGTCATAGATTGTATCATATACTTTTAGATAAAAATTAGGCTAATTTAAACAAATTCTAATAATGTTCTTACTACGAACTTAGAAATCTCAGGAGAAACAAATACTTTGCTAAAAATGTCACTCCCGAAGTTTCCAGGACACTAATATTTGCAGTATTAAGGGCATCTCTAAAAACTCCTTCGCATCTGCTTGCGCAATGTCATTAAGTTAAGGTTTTTTTATTCAGGGAGGCTTTTGGGACGAGCGGAGTTTTAGAGGATAGATTTATCCTAAAGGGTAGAGTAGTTAGTCGAACCTTAACAACTCCATTTTAGGGGTAAAGAAAATATGTGATTAAAAGTATTCGACAACAAGTTTTCTATATTTTGTTTAAGTTGTTTCATCATTTTCTTCAAGTTCCAACCCGTTGCAGCCAAAAAAGCATTTATTTGAGGTGAGTTTTCACCCCAAAGGTAATTTTGATTAAGTCTAAAATCTGTTTTTAAATGACCAATAACAGGTTCAATAGCAGCTCTTCGTCTAAACTTTTTCTTTTTGCTTCTTCTCTGATATTCTGTATCTCGTTTTAGAGGTCTATAATCGGGAGTTGATATTTTAGTATTTCCTATTTGGTTTATTCCTTTAGCTCCTCTGTCATAAACAATTTCTTTAGGAGTATGATTAATATTGGACTGCATTTGTTCTAATAATGGTTCTATTGTTTTACTGTCATGTGGATTGCCTTCAAAACTTTTTATAGCAGTAATGATTAATGTTTTTGAGGTAGTAGTTAAACCTACTTTAGTACCAAATTCATATTGTTGGCGTACTTTCCCTTTAGCTATACATGCTGTAAAAGGTTTATAAATACTGTAAATCTTATTTTTATCTGTTCGCTTTTGTTTTAAAATTCGATAGTACAAATCAAGTGATTCTTGGTAGGTTTTTAAAACTTTATCTGGTAATTCCCTTTCTAATTCTCGAAGTAAACGTCCTGCTATAGTCTTTAGTTTTGCATCAGCTTTCTTTGCTTTTTTACGTCTTTTTGGGTGCTTTCGATTAAAAGTATCTCTTACTAATTGTTTTGAAGTTCTAACATAAGTTTGACGTTGATTAATACCTTCTTGTTTTGCTAGCTCATTACACTTATCAATAATCTTCTTGGCTAATTTAGCATCGGTAGGAAAAGTAGTATTGTTTTCTGCTACGGTAGTGTCTGATAAATTTATCTTCTCCTTAGCTGCTTTGCCAAAAAGTTGAACTGAATATGCAAAAATCTTTTCTACTCCTTTTTCTCCAATACGTTTTCTAAAGTGTACTTTCCTGAAATAGGTTGACTAAAAATTCATCACTTAATGATAGTCACTTATGAAAACCCAAAAACAACCCTGGCGAAAAAAAAGCTACGAAAAAGTAACTTTAGAGCTTAAATTATTGAT
>JAKISU010000075.1 GCA_021648445.1 Flavobacteriaceae bacterium | reverse complement strand
TCTGCTAAAAACTCATAACAATCTTGTTTAGTAGTAAACCGATCTTTAAATGCCTGTCTATCAAGTTCTTTTAATATTTTCATCTCCTTTAGATTTAAATACAATTTACAAAATAATGTACTTATAAACAACTATTTGAGAACTAAATGGGTAACCCTATCAATAAATTTAACTTTATGATAAACATTTTTTATGTCGAACTCACGTTACTTTAGTGCATTTCGCTTTATCCCGAGTACTCGGGACTAAAAATTTTGACACGAATTTCACTCCCGATAGCTATCCGGGATTACACGGACTTTCTCCCGAAGATTGTACAGAATTGCGCAAATTTCTTTGCGTCCTCTATGCTCTTTGTCGTTAAACAGATACGAATTATCATGAATTAATTACCATAATTTCACGAAGCAGACTTTCAGTTTGCCAACCAAACCTATGGACTTCCAATCCATAGTGGTTTAGTAAAACAAGCAACAAATATAGTTATTTACTAAAGCAGGAATAATTTGCATACTATTAAAAATGTTAAATTTTTGATTATGGATTATAATTCATTTACATTTACTACTTAAGATATCTTCCAAAATAGAACGTATGAAAAAATTATTCTCATTTATAACCATTATTTTAACTTTTTTTGCTGTAAATGCACAAACAGAAGTTGAAAAAGTAAATGCAACCATTTCAAAGAACGATATAGAAAGTCAAATATACTTTTTAGCATCTGACGAATTAAGAGGTCGCGAAACCGGATCACCGGAAATTGATATAGCCGCGGCTTATTTAGCAAATACTTTACATAGGTATAATGTAAAACCTGCAGGAAAGAATAATAGTTTTTATCAATATGTACAACTTGAAAAAATTAGTGCAGCTAAGAATTTATCGATTCAATTAAACGATATTAATTCTGATAAATTATTACCATTACAGGCAAATAATTTTAATTTTAAAGGGAATGTTATTTACCTGAATTACGGACTAGAAGATGATTACGGAGGTAAAGATGTAAAAGGTAAATTGATCATTGCTAAAGCTGGTACTTCTGAAAATAAAGATCCGAGATCAGCTTTTAGAAGTGCTAGAAAAAAGCGAAAATTAGCAAAAGAACACGGAGCTGTAGGAATAGTAGAATTGAGCACTGCAAATGAAGACTTATGGAGTCAAATTTCTCATTATTTTAATGGCGAAAAACTTCAATTAGCAAGCCCGGATAAAGAACAATATATTCATTTATGGTTACAAGATACTGACGGAAGTATAGAAAAGCAGTTAACATCAGCTAAGTCTGTTATAGGTAAATTAGCCATTTCAGGTATTGATAAAAAACCAATTGTATCTAGAAATATAGTTGGAATGCTAGAAGGTAGTGACCCTAAACTGAAAGATGAATATGTAATTTATTCTGCGCATTATGACCATATTGGTGTTGGTAAGCCTAATGCTGAAAATGATTCAATTTATAACGGAGCTCGTGATAATGCTGTAGGTACAGTTACAGTGTTGAGCGCTGCAAAGAACATTGCGAAATATCCAACAAAAAGATCAGCATTATTTATTTTATTTACAGCAGAAGAAAAAGGATTATTAGGTAGTAAATGGTATGTTGAGCATCCGGTAATTCCATTAGAAAAAATGGTGTATTGTTTTAATAGTGATAATGGAGGTTATAATGATACTACAAAAGCTACCATCGTTGGCTTGAATAGAACTACTGTCGGTAAACATATCGTTAATGCAGCTTCGCAATTCGGATTAACTGCTATTGATGACCCTTCGCCTGAACAGGGCTTATTTGATAGATCTGATAATGTGAATTTTGCTAAAAAAGGTATACCGGCACCAACATTTAGTTTAGGTTTTACTGCATTTGATGCTGAAATCAATAAATACTATCATCAGGTAACTGACAACCCTGACACTATAGATTATGATTATTTGGTCAAGTTCTTTAAATCATATGTATTGTCTTGCAGACTGATAGCTAATGACCCGGAAACTCCATTTTGGACTGAAGGAGACAAGTATTATGAAGACGGAAAAAAATTATATAATAAAAAGCCTATAAAACAATAAAAAAAGTCTTGAAACGAACTATCCTCAAGGCAGAGCCCAATGTCATTAAGTTAAGGATTTTTGTCATTCAGTCCCGAGGTTTGGTAGGAGAGGAGTTTTAGAGTATATATTTATTCTAAATAGTTAGAATCGAGTTCCTTCTCTCCCGATAGCTATCGGGATCATACTTAGTCAAGCTGAGCACAAGCTTTGACCTTTTAGGTCAACGAAATTATGTATTTTGCCTCACCCGCCTGAGGCGGAAGAGGTAAATTGGAAACCCCGACGCAAAGCGTCGAGGAATTTTTTAGATTAATCGAATTTTTTACTTCACTTTAACCTGAAAAACTTCCTTGTCTTCTAGTTTTCCAATAAGAATATCGTTCTCTGCAACTTTACCTACACCTGCTGGTGTTCCGGTAAAAATAATATCTCCTTTTTTTAATGTAAAGAACTGAGATATATAGGCAATTAATTCATCAATTTTCCAAAGCATAGCATTGGTATTTCCGTCTTGAACAACAATGTTATTTTGCACTAATTGAAATTGTAAATTTTCTAAATCAAACTGTTCTTTAGGATAAAAATTACTTACAACAGCACTACCATCAAAAGCTTTTGCTTTTTCCCAAGGCAATCCTTTTTCTTTACATTGTACCTGTATATCTCGTGCAGTAAAATCAATTCCTAAACCAACTTCATCATAATATTTATGAGCAAATTTTGGATCAATATATTTACCAACTTTATTAATTTTAATCAACACCTCAACCTCATAATGAATGTCATTAGAAAAAGGAGGCATAAAAAACGGCATTTTTTTAGGTAAAATAGCAGAATCTGGTTTTAAAAACACAACCGGTTCTGTTGGTTTTTCATTGGCTAATTCTTCAATATGTTTGGCATAGTTACGCCCGATACAGATAATCTTCATAAAAGATGTTGATTTGTTTATTTGTGTAATCAAAAATTATCAATCTAGTCCCGAACGGTCGGGAATGTATTTTGCCTCACCCGTAATCGCTAAATGCGATTACGACCTCTCCAAAGGAGAGGTAAACTGGAAACCTCGACGCAAAGCGTCGAGGAGTCCTTTAGGTTAAGGAATCCATTTTTTTTCAAAATTTGGCTTGCGTTTTTCTAAAAAAGCATCACGTCCTTCTTTGGCTTCATCAGTCATATAAGCTAATCTCGTTGCTTCGCCTGCAAACACTTGTTGCCCAACCATACCATCATCAGTTAAATTCATTGCAAACTTTAACATCTTAATAGAAGTTGGTGATTTTTCTAATATTTCTTGCGCCCATTGATACGCAGTGCTTTCAAGCTCATCATGCGGTATTACAGCATTGACCATCCCCATTTCGTAGGCTTCTTGTGCTGAGTAATTTCTACCTAAAAAGAATATTTCTCGTGCTTTTTTTTGTCCTACCATTTTAGCCAAATATGCTGAACCATAACCTCCGTCAAAACTAGTAACATCGGCATCAGTTTGTTTGAAAATGGCATGTTCTTTACTGGCTAATGTTAGATCACAAACTACATGTAAACTATGGCCACCACCAACAGCCCATCCCGGTACCACAGCAATTACAGCTTTGGGCATAAAACGTATCAATCGTTGCACTTCAAGAATATTTAATCTATGCATACCATCATCACCAACATAACCTTGATGACCTCTTGCTTTTTGATCGCCACCACTACAAAAAGAATACACACCATCTTTGGTTGAAGGGCCTTCAGCAGAGAGTAAAACCACACCTATACTTGTATCTTCTTGCGCATCATAGAAAGCATCATACAATTCTTTAGTAGTTTTTGGACGAAAAGCATTACGTACATTTGGTCTGTTAAAGGCTATTCTTGCTACTCCTCCAGACTTTTTGTAAGTAATATCTTCATATTTTTTTGCAATTTTCCAGTCTATCTGTATCATATTTTCCAATTTTATTCGTTTGTAAAGATAGAATTAAAGAAAAAGACTAAAAAATTAGTCCCAATAAAATTAAAAATTGTTAAAAATCATGAAGAAACTTTGCTCTATACTTTTCTTAATCCTATTTTCTGTTGTCACTTTTGCCCAAAATGTACATATAGAAACTTTTAAATCAGTAGAATTAAGTGGTGAATTAAATAGTGAAAGAACACTAAAAATATATGTTCCTGAGTCTTACAAACAAGATTCTACACGTGTATATCCTTTAGCTATCGTATTAGATGCTGAATATTTATTTGATGTTTATGTTGCGAATTCAAAGCTTTTTGCTTTAAAAGACAAAGCGCCTGAACAAATTGTAGTTGGTATATATCAAAATCAAAAAAATGAGCGTAAAACTGACTGTGAAGTAAGTTTGAATAGTATGCTTACACAAAGTAGTTCAAAATTCTATAAGTTTATTAAAAATGAATTGATAAATCATATTGAAGATAACTATAGAATATCTCCTTTTAAAACTATTGTTGGCAATACAATTACTGCGAATTTTTCTAATTATTTCTTAGTAGAACAAAATCCTATATTTAATGCATATATCAATATAAATCCCAGTTATGCTCAAGATATTGGAGATTTATTTAGAGGGAAAATTCCTAGCTTAGACTCTAATACTTATTACTATTTGAATTCAGGTGATTATAATAGTGAGAAAAAAGATAAAGATATTGAAACTGTCTATTATACTCTTAAAAATTTCGAGAATGGAAACTTTAAATATAAGTATGATAAGTTTGATCATTCTACAAAAATATCATCTATAGGGCAAGCAATATCTGGAGCGCTGGCACATATTTTTGAAATGTATTCCTCTATTTCTAAGGAAGAATTTGATAATGAAGTTGCTGATTTAAGTCCTGCTGAAGCTATTGAATACCTTGAGAAAAAATATGTTGAGATTCAATATTCATTTGGTGCAAATTTAAGAATCAGACAACGTGATATTTTCGCTATTGAATCAATCATTTTAGATAAAGAAGAAGGTGATTATTTAGAAGAATTCGGAAAAATGATCAATCGTTTATATCCTGAATCTCCTATTGGTGATTATTATATCGGACAATATCATGAAACCGGTAACAACTTAAAAAAGGCATTGAAATATTATAAAAATGGTTATGCTAAAATTTCCGGGGATGATCCAAATGCTGATGGTTATTTTCAAAATGTTGAACGTGTACTAGCAAAACAAAAAACTTTAAGAGGTGGCGATTACGTTGATCCTGAAGACGAAATAGAAGACGAAATAGGTTCTGAAGAAGAAGGAGATACTGGTGAAGGAGAATAAGAATACACAAATGATAAATAACAAAAGCTACTCTATTAAAAAAAGAGTAGCTTTTGTTATTTAGAGATAAAAAAAGATTGTTATTTATAAACAGATTGCTTCCCGAACTCAACACATAATAAATAATAGAACATCGCTCTATATTTATTTCTATTAGAGCTTCCTAACTTTTCACAAACTTTTTTAATAGCAGCATCTAACTGAGCTCCATCTTTTAAGCCTAATTTTTTGATTAGGTAATTATTTTTAACAGTATCTAATTCAGATTCAGAAGTACAAGAAACTGTAGCAGCATCTTTACTATAGATTGCAGGTCCACAACCAATAGTTACTTTAGTTAATAAACCCATATCAGCACTAACACCACATTTAGATTTAAGTTCGCTAGCATATAATGCTATTAGTTCGTCTCTTTTACTCATAATTTTTATGATTTATAATTGATTAATAATAAAGTTGAATTATTTGACTTTCAAATATAAAGATTTTTTTAACATTTTTCAACTTAAGTTTTTAACAATAGATCCTATTACACTATAAAGAGTTAAAATATTCTTTTAAAATTACATCATTAATCGCAATAGGTGTAAAAATCTCTAATAGTTTGGATGTTTTTTCGCCCTGATAAAATGTTTTAAGTTCTCTTTTTAATTCATTATCGTTTTTTGCTGTACAATATTCAAAGTTATACATCTCACAAAGCTGCTTGGCTGTTAATTGGTGTGGTGTTTCAAAATAATCTAATGCATTAGTATTACTTGGTCCAGGTATAAATCTAAAAATACCACCACCTCCATTGTTAATTAATATGATTCTAAAATCATTTTTTATATAGTTATTCCACAATGCATTACTATCATAAAAAAAACTAATATCACCGGTTATCAATACTGTTTGATTACTTGTAACATGAGATGCTCCTATAGCTGTAGATGTACTACCATCAATACCACTTGTGCCTCTATTACAAAATATAGTTAACGAATCATTCATATCAAATAACTGAGAATATCTGATAATTGAGCTATTTCCTAGTTGTAGTTGAGAATTATTTGGGATTGTATCTAACACAACATCAAACACTTTTAAATCAGAAAATTCAGCTAAGGTTAAAAATTGATCGTGTTTTTCTTTTCTCTGTATTTTAAGGGCTAATCCACTTTTTTGATAATCGCTATTTTTAGGTTCTACTAATTCCAAGAATTTATCAAAGAATACTGTATCCGCAACTTTAAAATGATGAGAAAGACAATGATAAGTGTCCGGAGCATTTTTAGTATCAACATGCCAATGATGCTTAGGTTGATATTTTCGTAATAACTGTTTCACTTTTTTAGAGACTATCATTCCACCAAGTGTAAGCAAAATATCTGGTTGCAGTTTTTTAAACTCTTTATCTGTTAAAGGAAAAATTAATTTATCAATAGTATTGATAAATGTTGGATAATGTACATTAGAAGTGGTCTCAGTAAAAACCAATACCGATTCATCTTTTACCAATTCGATAAGTTGTGCTTGCAATTTTTTATTCGGAAAATGAGTACCAACTAAAACTAATTTCTTTTTTGAACTATTCCATAATGACACATATTCTTGAAGATTTAAAATTTGTTCAGTTTCTATAATGTCATTTTCTAAAACTACATCTTTAATTGATAATTTATCTGTAGTTTCATATAAAGGCTCATCAAAAGGCACATTGATGTGTACCGGTCCTTTTTTTTGAATTGCTATTTGAATTGCTTTTGCTATTTGTTGTGTGTTTTCATTCATACACTGTTCATCTTCTACAAGATTTGCATTGTATAAACTATGGTTCTTAAAAACATTTTCTTGTCGGATAGTTTGTCCATCACCTATATCAATTAAATGTTTGGGTCTATCAGCAGAAATAACTAAGAGCGGAATATCACTATAAAAAGCCTCAGCTATTGCCGGATAGTAATTCAATAATGCAGAACCCGATGTACAAACCAAAGCAACAGGTTTTCGGATTTGCTGGGCAATACCTAAAGCAAAAAAAGCAGCACAACGCTCATCAACAATACTATATGTTTTTATTTGTGGATGATTGGTAAAACCAATAGTTAAAGGTGCGTTGCGAGAGCCCGGCGATATAATTACATGCTCAACCTGATAAGCAACACAGTATTCAATAACTAATTGTGAAAGTTCTTTTTGAGAGTAAATCATTTTTTAATTTACGATTTTAGAGTTTTGATTTACGATTAAATAAATTTCTTAAAACGAACTATCCCCGAGGCAGAGCCCTAGGGGTATACTTCGACAAGCTCAGCACATATTTCGCTCGTTTTATTTTGACCTAAAGGTACAAAAACCGTCCCGAAAATTCGGGATATTTATTACACCTCACCCAAAACTTTCTCCGAAAGTTTTGACCTCTCTCCGCCAGAGGCGGAAGGTGAAATCGGAAACCCCAAGGCATCCCGAAGTCTCCTTGGATCCAATAAATAGGAATCGACCCAAGGGTCGAGGTATTAAACCGAGATCCCGCTGAAAAAAGCGGAATTAGTTCGACTAACTAAAAAATCGAAATTAATTTTTTAGAGTCTCACTAATAAACTAAACTATTAGACTCAACAACTAATTAACTATTTAATACCATATTTATCAAATAAGTATATTATTGAAGTCATAGTTGCTGCACCTAATTCTAACTCTCGTTTATGAACAGCCTCAAATACATCTGCAGCTGAATGATGAAAATCAAAATAACGTTGTGAATCTGGTCGCAGACCTAACAACACATTATCATCCTTTTTTAATGGGCCAATATCTGCACCACCTCCACCACGAGCAAAAATGTGAATGTTATAAGGTTCAAATAATGGTTTCCATTGCTGAATGTGCTCAAAATTTTCATCGTTACATGTAAATCCAAATCCTCTAGGCGTAAACCCACCAGCATCAGATTCTAATGCAACAATATGTTTTTCATTATTCTTTTCAACTGATGCTGCATAAGCTTTACCTCCTCCTAAACCATTTTCTTCATTCGCAAACAGTACAACTCTTAATGTTCGTTTTGGTCTTATTTTCAATTCTTTAAACAAACGTAAAACTTCCATAGATTGGACAATACCTGCACCGTCATCATGTGAACCATCACCAAGATCCCATGAATCAAGATGCCCACCTACTACTATAATTTCATTAGGAAACTCACTTCCTTTAATTTCACCTATCACATTAGATGATTGGGCATCCGGTAAGTTTTGACAGCTTTGTTTAAAATAAAATTTTGTTTGAATTTTACCCTTTCCTTTTAAAAATGTACTCAATAGCTCAGCTCCGTTAGTGCTGATAGCTGCTGTTGGTATTTTTTCATTTTCAGTATTGTCACCATAACTCATCACACCTGTATGCGGATAATTATCAATTTTTAAACTCATAGAACGAACTATAGCACCTACCGCGCCATACTTACCCGCAACTCTTGCTCCACTATAGCGTTGAT
Source organism: Flavobacteriaceae bacterium (assembly GCA_021648445.1). GTDB lineage: Bacteria > Bacteroidota > Bacteroidia > Flavobacteriales > Flavobacteriaceae > Aureibaculum. Next base: position 5,868 of record JAKISU010000075.1, on the reverse strand, counting down.
CTACCGAAGCACCATAAGCTCTAAATGTTTCTATTTTTTCTGCCGGCATAGCTCTGTTAAAAAAAACAATTTTACCTTTTACCTTATCACCCAATGAATCAACTTCTGCTAAACTTTTTACTTCAATAATTTCGGCTAACAGTCCCTCTTTAGGAGTTGCTATAGAACCACCCAATGCACAAATATCGACCTTAAACTTACCATGATTTGTTTCTATTCGTGCTTCTTCTTTTTCACCTCTTACCCAATGCGGAACGGTAACAGGTTGCAACCAAACTTTATCTAAACCCAATTTTTCAAGCTCTGCTTTGCCCCAAGCTACTGCTTTTTTATCGGCTTCAGAGCCGGCGAGCCTACCCCCGATTCTATTAGATAAATAATTTAACCAGGCATAGCTTTTACCTTTGGTTAAAGAAGCTGTATATATTTCTCTAAGTTGCGTAGAGTCTTGCTTATAGTCTGCTTGTTGTGCTGATATTGTAGCACATAAAAAGAAAATTGTTATTTTTAGTATTGATTTCATATCCTCTCCCTAACCCTCTCCGAGCCTGCGCTCAGCACAGGCTCGGAGAGGGGATTTTTGGGTTATTTTTTTAAGTTAATTTATATAGTTCATCTTTTTAAGTCTCCCCTTTGGGGAGATTTAGAGGGAATCTAACTGTTTTCTAATTCGTTTTTAAAATCTTCTAACTGAGCTTTTGTTTTGTCATCAAGTTCTGGTTCTTGTATGTCTTTATATTGTTGTAAGGTTTGTAAAATGGTTTCAGCAACCAATAATCTTACCGTTGGTTTATCGTCTGCCGGTACAATATACCAAGGTGCTTTTTCTGTAGAAGTTCTATTGAGTAGGTCTTCATAACAGTCTTGATACTGATTCCATAATTTGCGTTCTTTTAGATCACCTGAAGAAAACTTCCAATTTTTTTCTTTAAGGTTTAGCCTTCTTAACAGTCTGTTTTTTTGTTCCTCTTTTGACAAATGCAAAAAGAATTTTAACACAATAGTACCATTTTCAACAATGTGTTGTTCAAAATTATTGATATGCTCCATCCTCTTATGGTAAAAAGCATCATCCAGATCATCAACATTTTTTACAGCAGGAATATTCTCCCCCATAATGTATCTGGAATGCACACGTGTAACTAATACATTTTCGTAATGTGTACGGTTAAAAACACCTATTTTACCTCTTTCCGGTAAAGCAATATAATGTCGCCATAAAAAATCATGTTTTAATTCTTTTTCTGAAGGTACTTTAAAACTATGCACTACTACTCCGCGGGCATTTACATCTTTGAAAACCTCACGTATCAAACTATCTTTACCGGAAGTATCCATTCCTTGCAAACAAACCAACATACTATATTTACCATGTGCATACATAGTGTCTTGTAATTCACTAATCTGTTTTCGTAATTTTTTAAGCTTCTTTTTAGCATCTTCAACTACTTCTTTGGTAGCAATGGCTTTTAAATTAACAGGGTTAGAAACTTTATATTGATCTGTGTTCATCAGTTTTATAATTAATGGTTAAAAATAGTGATTTTAATTGTTAAATTTTCCAATAGTTTTTATCTTTCTATATATTGAAATTTTCTATACGTTTTTTAACCCAGATTATGCATTAGAACTTTGTAATGAGACTTTAAAATACAATAAAATATGACTTTTTCGTAGTTTTAGCGTAGCACAGCTACGATTAAACTTCAAAAAGTAGTGAAACGGTATATTTTGCAGTATTTTTAAGTTGTAATAAATTTTCTAATACATAATTTGGGTTTAACCCTTTTTAATAAAATTAATGTTACTTGCATTTATGAAAAACAACACTATAATACTACAAGCCAGCTCAAGAAGCAAAGGAGATACATATACAATTATTAATTATTTGAATGTTAATAATGAGTTTGATGTTATTGATTTAAAAACCAAAAATATAGGTCATTTTGATTATGAATTTAATAATATTGATGATGATTTTATAGGTTTAATGAGTCAAATTATTAAAGAATACGATACCTTTGTATTTGTTACACCTGTATATTGGTACAGCATGAGCGGACTTTTAAAAGTCTTTTTTGATAGACTATCTGATCTATTGCATTACAAAAAGGATTTAGGAAGGCAATTACGTGGTAAAAATATGGCAATGATAAGTTGTAGTAATTCTGATGATTTAAAAAAAGGTTTTACAATGCCGTTTTCTGAAAGTGCTAATTATTTAGGCATGAATTACTTAGGAGATATTCATACTTGGGTTGAAAACAATTCGATACCTGACAAAGTAAAAAAGAGTATTGATGAGTTTCGAATCAATATTTCTTGAGTTTTTTATCAATTGCTAAATAGAATTAAAACTCTTTCTAGTTTAAAATTAGGTATAAGTTTGAAAAAGATAATATCAACATTATTGTTGGCTTTTATTGTATTAACTCTGTCTGCTCAATCTAACTTTTTGACTGAACAGAAAAAGTTTAATCGTGTAAGAACTACAATTAAAGATAAAGAGCAATTAATAGTAAATAAGTTGCAAGAAAACAATATAGAACTAAGAGAACTCAATATCTTGATTCTTACTTATAAATCTGAAGGCGAAATTGAAATATTTGCTAAAAGAAAGACTGAACAGGTATATGAGAAACTTACAACCTATAGTATATGTTCTAAATCTGGACAATTAGGACCAAAAAGAGAGCAAGGAGATTATCAAGTTCCGGAAGGCTTCTATTTCATTGACAGGTTTAATCCATCAAGTAGTTTTTATTTATCATTAGGAATAAACTACCCTAATCTATCTGACAAAAAAAAGAGTAATTCAACAAACTTAGGTGGAGATATTTTTATTCATGGCTCATGTGTTACAATTGGTTGTTTACCTATGACAAATGACAAAATAAAAGAGATTTATCTTTATGCAATATATGCTAGAAATAATGGGCAACTTAAAATTCCTGTTTATATTTTTCCATTCAGAATGACAGAACAAAAGTTCAAGGAATACAACGAAAATCACAGTAATAATACGGAATTAATAGATTTTTGGGAAAATATCAAATTGGGATACGAGAAATTTGAAAAAGAGAGGAAAAAGTTAAATATATCAGTAAGTAATACAGGGGATTATGTATTTAAATAAAAAGAACCAGTGCATAACAAAAACATAATGCATTTGTCAGATAGTATTAATAGAACTCATTATAATTTCAACCGATAAACGAAATTGTAAAAATTAGGTAATTCGTTGACAAAAATTATTAATTTACTAATTTTTACAGAAATGACAAATGCTAATAATCAGTCAATTAATTTTTCGAATTAAGAGCTAACATTCCAAATCAATTCTTTTTCATCTACTCCAATACAGTATTTACCAGCTTCAAAATCAGACCTTACCCACTTGGCGAGAAAATCAACTTTACCTTTCCTTTCTACCCGATAAATCATTCCTTCAGGGTCTTCTTTGCTCCAAATAGTATCAGTTTTTAAATTGAGGATTGGCTTTAATTCTTCAACACTTATTGCATCTCCTTTCTGTAATATTCTCGGTAATGGTAGTCCCGTTTGTTTCAAGACTTCAAATTCTTGCCTTTCGCTTTTAGCATTAAAATAGTCAAAAAATACAATTGGTTCTTGCTCAATATTGTAAATTAATCCATGAGTTTGCATAAGCCATTCACCTACCACACGTTCATCTTCTTTTAATAGGTCACTAAAAACATTTTCACGCTCATAAACCCAATCACTAAACAAGTGATGTTGTTTATAGGGGCTTGTTTTTGCTTCATATCCTGAACGTGTCAAAGCATATATTTTTCCGTTCTTTTTTGCTATTCCAACATTTGAGCCATCGTATTTTTCAAACACTAAAATAGTATCGTGTTTATCTCGTTTCTTTTGAGTCAAAATTCGCTCTTGTCCTTCGTGAATGAAGTAGTCTTTTTCACCAAGTTTACTATTTGAAAGATGCGGAATTGAACCGTAATTTTTTCTATTTAATGGTTTCATATCTTAAAATAAAGGAATTTCTTAAACCAAACTATCCCCGAGGCAGAGCTAAATTCTTTTTCATTAAAAGTAGTTAACAATACTTAAAACGATTATCTAGTGTAAGCCGATAAAAAACATCAAGAGAATAAACTCCAGATGGTTTTTATATTAAAATCATCGAAAAACTATGTATCAATAGAACCCAACACTCTTTTCATAAAAGCGTTTAATGCTTCTTTTTTTGGTGTACCTTCTTTGATCATTTTATCAACTTCTAAGGCTCCGTACAAATTAGAAATAACTTCACCCAATACATCTAACTCTTCATCTTTTAATGAAGAAACTTCGGTTAGTGATTCTAAGGTTTCTATAGTTTCTATAACATAATCTTGATCGTTCTCTTCAATAAAGTTTGTTATATGTTTAATTATTGGTAGCTTCATTTGTATGAATATTAAAGTGAAATCAAAACGCAGTCGAGGCTTATTAAAACCTCTCGACTTTAGTTTATCTTGAGCGAAGACGAAAGGCTCGAGGAGACATTTTAGTTAGATAACTTCATTTACTAGATCTTTCAACACGTCAAACTTATTGGTTTGTACCTGATTTACAAATGCACCTTCCTTAAATGTAGCAAAAGTTGGTAAATTATCAACTGTTGCCAGTTTACGTGTATTCGGAAACTTTTCAGCATCAGCATATATAAAAGGTATATGCTCATTTTCAGAAGCCAGCTTCTTAAATTTAGGTTTCATAATTCTACAATTGCCACACCATGTAGCCGCATACTGTACAATAACTACATTATTATCAGCTACTATCTGTTCTAAATTGTCTTGATCTAGTTCTTGAAACATAATTTTCTTTTTTAATTGTTATAGTCGATTTCTTTAAGGTCATTGCGAAAACGTAAGGTGAAGCAATCTGCTTTAATTCAAGAGATTGCTTCGTTTCACTCGCAATGACGCTAAAACTAATGACTAGCCTAATTTTTATTAATGAGAAGCTAAATACTCTGCTGTACCTTTTGCATTTGCTTGCATAGCATCTTTACCTTCTTCCCAGTTTGCAGGACAAACCTCTCCTTTTTCTTGTACATGCGTATAAGCATCTATCAAACGTAAATATTCATTTACATTTCTACCAACCGGCATATGATTGATACCTTCATGGAAAACCAAACCATCTTCATCAATTAAATAAGTAGCTCTATACGTTACATTGTCTCCTTCAACTTGTACGGTATTTGTAGCTTCATCATACGTCTCTTCAGTAATATCTAAAATACCCAAAATACTTGATAAATTACGGTTGCTATCTGCCAAAATGGGATAGGTAACGCCTTCTATACCTCCGTTATCTTTTGCTGTACTCAACCATGCAAAATGCACTTCAGGCGTATCACAAGATGCTCCAATTACGATGGTATTTCTCTTTTCGAACTCACCTATTGCTGCTTGAAATGCGTGTAATTCTGTTGGACAAACAAAAGTGAAATCTTTTGGATACCAAAACAATACAACCTTCTTTTTATTATTTACTGCTTCTTCTAATATGTTAACCTTAAATGTATCGCCCATGTCATTCATAGCGTCTACATTTAAATTTGGAAATTTTTTACCTACTGCTGTAGCCATTTTAATATAATTTAATTTGTTAATATTTCACTTTTTTACTGATACAAATATACTGCTCAAACTGCTTAAAATTAAAAAAAATTGATGCTAATTTTTTATATCAGTATCAATTTTTTTTATGACTATCCGATAGTTTGCACATTTCTCTTCCATTTACAAGACACAGAGGTAATTACGACTCTATCGAATACCGAATCGAAGTATCTTCTATTGAATTTGTAGCAATATTCATCGAGATAGCTTT
>JAKISU010000074.1 GCA_021648445.1 Flavobacteriaceae bacterium | reverse complement strand
AGCTAAAGTGATTGATTTCCTTGATAATCAAATTTGGATAAATGATGAATTCGAAAATAGATTAACCGATAATTTCCAAATCATTAAACCCAATTTTTCGGGTTCCTATCTGTAATGAGTATATATCCACTAATACTGAAACTATCCCGAAAGCTTTCGGGACAGCACAGGTAAGCGAAGCTAGCTGAAATTTAGTTAAGAGACAAACTAAATTACTTATTGCTTTTCCCAATCATTCTTAACTCTCATTCTTTTATACAATTTTACTGCTAACATTAATACTATAGAAAATAAAATTATTCCAATAACTCCATAGATCCAATTTACAGCATTTTTAAGCACTACTAAAAATACAATTGAAAACAGTATAATAGTAGCTACTTCATTCCAGATACGTAATTGTTTAGAAGAATACTTTACAATATCATTTTGTAGTTGTGTATAAATTTTATGACAAGCAAGGTGATATGCATAAAGTAATACTACAAAACCCAATTTAACATGCATCCAAGGCATTTCGAGGTATAAAGGGTTTTGATAGAGCATCCAAAAAGCAAAGATACTAGTTATAATTGCAGAGGGCCAGGTAATGATTAACCAAAGACGTTTGCTCATTAACTTGTATTGTGTTTGTAATATTCTCTTTTCAGGTTCTGTTTTGAGTTCAGCTTCGGCATGATAAATAAATAAACGAACAATATAGAAAAGACCTGCAAACCAGGTAATCACAAAAATAATATGTAATGCTTTTAGATTTAGAAAATCCATAAGAATTCGATTCAGTTTTATTGATATTTAACTAAAAGTCTAAATTATAACCGTTTTTTCTTTATGCCATTCTTCTATCCACTTTACCATAACATTAACCCAGTTATCGTTGTCATTTAAACAGGGAATATATTTATATGTTTCGCCACCGGCATTTATAAAATCTTCTTTTCCTCTTATTGCAATTTCTTCTAATGTTTCTAAGCAGTCAGTTACAAATGCAGGCGCAATTACTGCTAACTTTTTTATACCTTCTTTAGGGAATTTTACCAGTTCAAAATCAGTAAATGGTTGTAACCATGGGTTTTTTAACATTCTCGATTGAAATGAATTGCTATAAGAACCTTCTTTTAAATCCAATGCTCTAACGATTGCTTTGGTAGTTTCAAAACACTGATGTCTGTAACAGGTATGATGCGCTTTTGAACCTGTATTACAGCAGTTATTATCTATTTTACAATGTGACTTTGTGGTGTCAGACTTTAAGATATGGCGTTCAGGAATTCCATGATATGAAAATAGAATATGGTCATAATCAAAACCTTCTAAATGCTGTTTTAAATTGGCACTCATTGACTTGATGTAGTCAGTATTATTATAGAACACAGGTAATACATCCATTTTAATGGTAGGAAAAGATTTGCGATTTATTTCTTTAGCCTTTTCAACAACGGTTTCATAAGATGACATCGCATAATGTGGATATAATGGAACCAATAAAATTTCTTCAACCCCTTTCTCTACTAATTCTTGTATTGCTCTTTCAATAGTCATTGAACCATAGCGCATACCTAAGGCTACAGGAATATGTAATTTTTCTTCAACTTTTTTTGCGAAACGTTCAGAAATTACAACTAATGGTGAACCTTCTTTCCACCATATTTCTTTATATGCTTTGGCTGATTTTCTTGGTCTTGTATTTAAGATAATACCTTTGATGAGTAATGTACGCTTCCAATGTGGGATGTCTATGACCCGTTCGTCCATTAAAAACTCATCTAAATATTTTCGTACATCCTTTGTTTTAGTACTGTCCGGTGAGCCTAGATTAACCAGTAATATTCCTTTGTTCATTAATTAGATATGGTTGATTGTATATATTTTTTTGGTGTTATGCCAAACTTCTTTTTAAAGGCAGCAATAAAATGACTAGCTGTACTATAGCCCACTTTATGTCCTACTTCATTTACATTGTGCTGATTTGTTTCCAGTAGTTTTCGAGCAATTTCCATTTTATAATCAAATAAAAAACTATAAACAGAATCGCCATAAATTTGTTTGAAGCCATCTTTTAATTTTTTTAATGATAAGCCAACTTCATTTGCCAATTCTTGTAAGCCGGGCGGCTCAGCCATTCTCGCTATAATAATATCTTTTGCTTTTCTAATTTTTAATACATTTTGTTCATCTACTAAAAAAGGACATTGTTCAATATCGGCATCTTCTGTTCTGTTGAAATACAAGCTTAATAATTCATAACTTTTAGCTTTTAGATATAACTTTTCAATTGAAGAATGAATATTAAAATTCATCATTTGATTCAATATTACAGTCTTTGCTGGCGAAATGGGTTTGCTGTCATAATACTTTTTTTCTTTATTATCATCACTTAAAAAGTGAATATAATCAGCTTCTTGAGAAAATAAAGAATGGAATTTTTTTATGGACATTAAAAGAGATATCATTTTTGAATTTGCTTGTAATTCTAAATTTATCGGTAGATCTCTTTGCGGATTATATAATAATAATGAATGTTCTGAAGAAACATCAAAAGCATAACTTCCATTATTAAAATTAAATTTGGCAGCTCCGTTAATACAAAAATGGAATTGTATAAAACAACTATCTATTTTTCTTATAATGCATTGATTTTCATTCGTTTCATTATGAAGTTTTAAAATAAAAAAACCATCTTCAATTTTAGTATCTTCAATTGAACCTACAACGACATTTTTTGATGTTGATATATTTGCCAAAATATAAAATAGTATTTAGATTTATTCTAAATAGAGAACTGTTAAGAAGCTCTATTTAGTGTCTGGTCGGAAATAGACGAATTTTATAAATCTTGTTTTTTTGAGTGGGTTTTTATTTTTATTAAATTTTTGATGCTCAGTATCAGGAATTTAAGAAAAGTAAAAAAACGCCAAAAACAAACTGATTTTAATTTTGTTGTATTTCCGACCAGACACTATTTACTACAAAAGTAAACATTTTGTTAATTTTAACTCTTAAAACTATGTAAAAAAACGTGTAGCGATATAAATAACCCTTTCAGCGTTATTTTTTTTAATAGACTAATAATATTTTTGCTAGCAATTCTTTAAAATGAATTCAATAAATGAAGCAGAGCCATATTTCTAAACCTAGTACACTTTACTGTATCGGATTGAGCTATAAAAAAGCAAATGCAGAAATTAGAGGTAAATTTAGTTTAGATGAAAATGCTAAAAAGAAAGTACTTGAACAAGCTTCGTCTGATGGTATTGAAGGAATAGTTGCCGTATCTACTTGTAATAGAACAGAAATTTATGGTTTTGCCCAACATCCGTTTCAACTGATAAAATTATTATGCGATAATTCAAATGGTACTCTTGAAGAATTTCAACAAGTTGCTGATGTTTATAAAAATAATGAGGCAATACACCATTTATTTAGAGTTGGTACGGGTTTAGAGAGTCAGATCTTAGGCGATTTTGAAATTATCAGTCAACTTAAAAAAGGATTCAATCTTTCCAAAAAATATAAATTAATCAATACATTTTTTGAACGCTTATTCAATGCAGTAATTCAAACGAGTAAACGAATTAAAAACGAAACAGAAATTTCTTCCGGAGCTACTTCTGTTGCTTTTGCATCAGTACAATATATTATGAAAACGGTTAAAAATATTTCTGATAAAAATATATTGCTGTTTGGTACCGGTAAAATAGGTAGAAATACTTGTGATAATCTAATCAAGCATACCCATAATAAACATATTACATTGATTAATCGCACAAAAGAGAATGCAGAAAAGGTTGCCGGTAAATTTAATGTAAAGGTTAAGGAGTTTGCAAATTTACAAACTGAGATTTCCAAAACAGACATTTTGATTGTAGCAACTGGTGCGCAACTGCCTACGGTTCCTAAAGAATTGATTCCTACAGATAAAGAATTGTTGATATTAGATTTGTCAATACCTAAGAATGTGTCAATAGATGTAAAGGAATTACCAAATGTTAATTTGATTCATTTAGATGATCTCTCCCAAATTACTGACGAAACTATTGAACGTCGTAAAGACCAGATTCCTAAAGCAGAAGTAATTATTGATGAGGTTAAAAGTGAATTTATGACTTGGTTAGAAAACCGTAAATTTGCTCCTGCAATTAAAGCTTTAAAACATAAATTAGAGGAGATTAAATCTGAAGAAATCGATTTTCAACGTAAAAAAACAGTTGGTTTTAATGAAGACCAAGCTGAAATTTTATCTGATAGAATCATTCAAAAAATAACCAAACATTTTGCGAATCATTTAAAAGAAAATAATACTTCATCAGACGAAAGTATTGAACTTATTTCTAAAGTTTTTCAGCTAGAAAACATCATTTAATGGATATTATTAAAATTGGAACGCGCGATAGTGAATTGGCACTTTGGCAAGCGAATACTGTAAAACGTCAACTAGAAGCATTAGGATATCAAACTAAGTTAGTCCCAATAAAATCTACCGGAGATCTGGTTTTAAACAAACCATTATATGAACTTGGTATAACAGGTATTTTTACAAGAAATCTTGATATAGCATTGCTAAATAATGAAATTGACATTGCTGTACATTCATTAAAAGATGTTCCTACAATTTTACCAAAAGGAATTGTACAAGCAGCTGTTCTAAAACGTGGCAACAGTAATGATATGTTGGTTTTTAAGGAGAATGAAGAATTCATGTCTCTTAAAAATGCCACTATTGCCACTGGTAGTCTACGACGTAAGGCACAATGGTTGCATCGCTATCCAACTCATACAATTGTTGATTTGCGGGGGAATGTAAATTCACGTTTAAAAAAGATTGAAGAGAATGAGGATTGGAATGGTGCTATTTTCGCTGCTGCGGGATTAAATCGTATTCAATTGACACCCGAAAACAGTGTAAATCTAAATTGGATGATTCCTGCACCGGCACAAGGCGCAATAATGATCTGTGCTTTAGAAGAAAACACCTATGCTTATGAAGCTGCAGCTAAATTAAATCATGAAGAAAGTGAAATTTGTACTACTATAGAACGTGACTTTTTAAATGCTTTAGAAGGGGGCTGTACTGCTCCGATTGGAGCGATAGCTTATATTAAAGATGAGAAGGTTTATTTTAAAGGTGCTTTATTTAGTAAAGATGGGAAACAAAAAGTGGAGATTTCTAAAGTTTCTAAACTTAGTGAAGCCCATACAATTGCAAAATACTGTGCCGGTACAATCATCCAAAAAGGAGGGAAGCGTATTATGCTTGACGATATAAAAGTTGGAGATACGGCAAAAAAGAATGCTGTTTTTTCAACAAAAAAACTATCTGAGTTTCAAGCGGAATTATTTCATGAAGATATTGCCGTTGAGGATAGCGATTTTATTAAAATCCGTTTTAATAGAATTCCACCTAAAGAGGTGAAAAATGAAATTGAAAATGTAATTATTACTAGTAAAAATGCAGTAGAATCATTATTGATGAGTTTCTCTGCTGCTGAATTAAAGTTTAAGAATATTTATTGTGTTGGTAGAAGAACAAAACGATTGATTGAAAAACGAATTGGGAAAGTAAATCATTCAGAAAAAAATGCTAAAAAATTAGCAGAATACTTAGTTGAGAATTTAAAAAAGGAAGCAGAAGTGACTTTTTTCTGTAGTGATATTCGCTTAGATGAATTGCCGGAAATATTAGCAAAAAATAGTATTATTTTACATGAGGTACAGGCTTATAAGACTATTAACAGTCCAATGAAAGTTGCTGAAAATGTTGGAGGGGTATTGTTTTATAGCCCTTCAACAGTACAGAGTTATTTATTGGAGAATGAAGTTAACAATATTGCATTTTGTATTGGAGAAACAACAGCTAGTGAAGCAAAAAAACATTTTAAAGAAGTGAAAGTTGCAAAGCTCCCTACGGTAGAAAGTGTAATTGAATTGGTGAATTTACATTTTATTAAAAAATAAGAACTAAATGTCTCCTCGAGCGCAGTCGAGAGGTTTTTTTATGAGGTTTCGACTGCGCTCAACCTGACAATAAAATATGGTTATGTTTAGAACAAGAAGACTTAGAAAAACCGAAAACATCAGACGTTTAGTTAGAGAGACAAAGCTCTCAGTTGATGATTTGATCTATCCTTTATTTATAGAAGAAGGAAAAGATATAGAAACAGAAATTGTTTCCATGCCTGGGATTAAACGCTTTTCGTTGGATAGAATCTCCAAAGAATTAGATGAAGTCATTGCTTTAAATATTCCGGCAGTATTGTTATTTGGTATTCCGTCAAAAAAGGACGATGAAGGTTCTGAAACATGGAATGATAACGGAGTTATCCAACAAGCGATCCGATTTATTAAGAAAAATTATCCGAATTTATATATAATAACTGACGTATGTTTTTGTGAATATACTTCTCACGGGCATTGCGGAATCATCTACGATAATGATGTAGATAATGATGCAACTTTGGTAAATATTGCAAAGCAATCTATTTCGCATGCCAAAGCAGGAGCAGATATGATTGCACCTTCTGGGATGATGGACGGTACTATTGCTATGGTACGTGAGGCTTTAGACAATTCAGGATTTTTAGATACACCAATTATGGCATATTCAGTGAAATATGCTTCGGCATATTATGGTCCATTTCGTGATGCTGCTGATTCAGCACCAAGTTTTGGAGATAGAAGAACCTATCAAATGGATGCTGCCAATAGAGATGAAGCTATGCGAAAAGCAACATTTGATGATGCAGAAGGAGCAGATATATTAATGGTAAAACCAGCCTTATCGTATTTGGATATAATCAGAGATCTAAAAAATAATTTTGACAGACCCATTGCCTGTTATAATGTAAGTGGAGAATATGCAATGATAAAAGCAGCAGCAAAAAATGGTTGGATAGATGGTGAAAAAGTAATGATGGAAAGTTTATTGTCTATGAAAAGAGCAGGAGCAGATATTATCATTACTTATTTTGCAAAGGAAGTAGCTAAACTGTTGTAAAGCCCATCCCTAACCCTTCCCAAAGGGAAGGGAATTAGTGTTAGAATGTTGAATCAAAAGATTGTCCCCTTGAGGATTAACGAGATGAAAATATATTTTCATTGAAGATACCGAGCGTAGCTCATTAGGGGTGTTTTTTTAAAGGTTATAATGAAATGTCAGAATTGTCATTCCTGTCCCGAGATTTCGGGAGTAGGAATCCATAAACTAAACAAAAATGAGAATAGAAGAATTTGTGAATTTTATAAGAGAGATTCCTTATAAAAATCATGCGTTTGATATTTATAAAGAAAAATGGAAAATTGAATCACAGCAAGAGTATATTAATCAAATTTTTATAAAAGAGATTATAACTCTTAATCGATTTAATCTTTTTAATTCAACTGATAATATAAAGGAGCTTATATTTAAAACTTTAATGTGGGGCTATCCAACAAAAGGAAGAGGTAAAAACATAGAGAATATTTTAGAAAATAAAAACTTAAAAAAACTAATTAGAATACTTGAAAGTTATAAGCATAACGAAATATCAATTAGTCAATTAAGAAAAGACATAAAAGAAATTTCGGGATTAGGTCTTTCAACGATGACAAAATTTACTCATTTTTTAAAAACTACAATTAATGGGAATAGGGCAATTATTTTGGATTCACAAATAATTGCTGCAATTAATACGGGTCGTTTTGAAGAATTAAATCAACTAAAAGGAATTTCATATAATAATGCAATAAAGAAGTATGATGAGTATTTATTTGTAATTAATGACCTTTCTAATAAGATTAATGTAGAAGTTGACCAAATAGAGATGTTTTTATTCATTTTTGGGAGGACATTGTCAGAAATAAATTAAAAAAAAATTAGTGAATCCGTGGCAAACAAACAATTACCCGATTCAACAAATAAACAAATAAACATGAAGTTCAGAAATTCAGAAAAACTATACAAAAAAGGATTAAAACACCTTGTAGGAGCCGTTAATTCTCCGGTAAGAGCATTTACTTCAGTAGGAGGGAATCCTTTATTTATAAAAAAAGCAAAAGGTAGTAAGATTACCGATGTTGATGGTAATACTTATGTGGATTTTGTACTGTCTTATGGCCCGATGATCTTAGGTCACCGACATAAAAAAGTACAAAAAGCCATTAAAAAAGCATTAAAAAAAGGATATACTTTTGGAGCATCAACAAAAAATGAAATTAAACTTGCGAAGATAGTTTGTGATGCTTTTCCGGGAATGGATAAAGTCCGCTTTGTAAGTTCAGGTACTGAAGCCGTGTTAAGTGCTATTCGTTTGGCAAGAGCATTTACAGGCAAAGACAAAATTGTCAAATTTTCCGGTTGTTATCATGGACATTCAGATGCTTTATTGGTTGCTGCAGGTTCAGGCTTGGCAACATTAAGTTTACCTGGGAGCAAAGGTGTCCCTGAAGGAGCAGTAAAAAATACATTGATTGCAAATTATAATGATCTAGAAAGTGTAAAAGCTCATTTTGAAAAACATGATGATATTGCCGGAGTAATCATAGAACCCATTGCGGGGAATATGGGTGTAGTGTTACCACATGATAATTTTTTAAAAGAATTAAAAGAATATCTAGTTTCAAAAGGAGCTTTATTAATTGCTGATGAGGTAATGACAGGCTTCCGTTCTAAATTTGGCGGCGCTCAAGAATTATTAGATATAGAAGCAGATATTACCTGTTTAGGGAAAGTGATTGGTGGAGGTTTTCCTGTAGGAGCTTATGGAGCACGTAATGAAATTATGGAAATGGTATCACCTTTAGGCGGAATGTATCAAGCAGGAACGTTAAGCGGAAATCCGATTGCTATGGCATCAGGAATTGCGACGTTAACAGAGTTAAGAAAACAAAATCCGTATGAACAGTTTAATGAAACGGCTAGTATTTTAGAAGTGCTATTGTTAGAGGCAGCAAAAAAACACAATGTTGATTTGGTTGTAAATAGATTTGGATCAATGATTAACCCATTCTTTACTGATAGTGAAGTAACTAATTTTGAAGAAGCCCAAAAATCAGATACTAAAAAGTTTGCTGTATTCTTTTGGGAAATGATTCGTAACGGAATCTTTTTACCGCCATCACAGTTTGAAGCATGGTTTTTATCATCTGCTTTAAGCGAAAAAGATATAGCGAAAACAGCAAATGCTATTGATAAGGCAATGGAAGCTGTTTCGAAAATGTAAAACGATAGTTCTGTCATTCCTGCGAAGGCAGGAATCTCATTAAAATAAATTTGAATTATAAAAAACAGATTCCTGCTCCCGAGTACTCGGGACAGGAATGACAAAATAATGAAATGATAAAAAACGACCTATTTTTAAGAGCCTTAAAAGGCGAAACAGTAGAACGTCCTCCGGTATGGATGATGCGCCAAGCAGGTAGATTTTTACCTGAATTTATGAAAATTCGTAAAAAGTACGATTTCTTTACACGTTGTAGAACACCTGAATTAGCATCAGAAATTACTGTCCAACCAATCAGAAGATTCGGTATGGACGCTGCCATTTTATTTTCTGATATTTTGGTAATTCCACAAGCAATGAACATTGAAGTAGAAATGAAACCGGATTTTGGTCCCTATTTGCCAAACCCTGTAAGAGATCAAAAAGGAGTTGATACAGTTGTTGTTCCTGATGTTGATGTTGAGTTAGATTATGTAATGCAAGCCATAAAAGCAACTAAAGAAGAACTGAACAATGAAGTGCCGTTAATTGGTTTTGCAGGTTCACCATGGACAGTTTTTTGTTATGCTGTTCAAGGGCAAGGAAGTAAAACTTTTGATAAAGCCAAAGAATTTTGTTTTACAAACCCTGTAGCTGCTCATCAATTACTACAAAAATTTACAGATACTACGATTGCTTATTTAAAAGCCAAAGTAAAAGCAGGAGTTGATGTTGTGCAAATTTTTGATTCATGGGGCGGAATGTTATCACCTGTCGATTATCAAGAATTCTCATGGAAATATATCAATCAAATTATAGAAGCTTTAAAAGATGATGCTCCGGTAATTGTATTCGGAAAAGGATGTTGGTTTGCTTTACAAGAAATGGCAAAATCGAACGCGAGTGCTTTGGGTGTAGATTGGACGATTACTGCTCAAAATGCGCGTTATTTGTCTGGAGGAAATATCACATTACAAGGTAATTTTGATCCGTCAAGATTATTGTCACCACCTTCAGAAATTAAAAAAATGGTACATCAAATGATCGATGATTTCGGAAAAGATAAATATATAGTAAATTTAGGCCATGGTATTTTACCTAATATTCCGTTAGATAATGCAAAAGCATTTATTGACGCGGTAAAAGAATATAATATCTAATGAAACGAGCATGTTAAAAAGTTTATCACATAAGGAAATGATTAATAGCGAACAGCATATGTTACCGCTAAAAAATATAATTTAAACATATGAAACGAGCATGTTAATATTTTTCACACCCAATGGAATGACTAATAGCGAACTGCATGTGACCGATTTATAAAATATTATAGACACATGAAAAAAACGGGTTTTTTAAAATTGATTAATAAGGGTAACGCCTGGTCATTTATAATCCTTTTTGCCCGACATCCTCTTAATCTAATTCCAACTTTTTTAGCTACCTACCAATGTGTAAAAATATCAAACGAACATTATGGGAGGTTACATCATAAGAATAATGCTACCAATGCTTTTCGACATGCTTTATGGAATTTTTTAATTGCTAAAAAATGTTCAGTTTGGAGAAGAAATAAAAGAAAGGCAATCCGTTTTGCTGAAAAGATCACCAATTGGCATGAAGAGTTTTCTCCTAATGCGCCTTTAGAAAAAGAAATGGACTTACATAATAATCTTATCGGAAGAAAAATGTTTATTATAAATGATGAAAAATCTATTGAAGATTTTGTGAAGGTATTAAAAGAAAAAGTTGAAGATTCTAAACTCATAACTAAGCTTGATGACCTTGAAAAATACTCAAATGATTTGGTTCATATAGTTGAAATGATATGATTGGTTTAGGCGATTATAACATTGATAGAATTTCTGAAGATGCTGCAAGAGGTATCTATAAATTGATGATTTCAAACGCTGAAAGATTCAAACACTATTTTCCTAAAACGTTGGAGCAGAATTTAACGATAGAATTAGCACAATTATTTACTGCTAAAAAAGTATTAGAGTTTATTAATAAAGAAGAATTTTTATTTGTTATAAAAGAAGATGAAACCAATAAAGTTGTTGGATTGGTTTATATCAAAGAACTAGATTGGGATAAGAAACAAGGTGAGTTTGCTTATTGTATAGATTCTAAATACGGAGGAAAAGGATTAATAAGTAAAGTAGTTGATAAATTATCTACCTATGCTTTTAAAATATTAGGATTAAAAACTCTCCAAATTATTGTTCATAAAGACAATGCAGGAAGCGTTAAAGTTGCAAAAAAATGTAATTATATCTGGCAAAGAACATTATTAAAAGAATATACACCACCTAATGAGCCTCCTTTAGATATGGAATTGTATGAATTATATAATCCGATAATTTAGAATAAAATTTCTCCTGCAAGGTTTTTAAAACCTTGTAGGTATATAAAGAAAGGGAATAACATGAAACTAGAAAAGCTAGAAAAAGGATATTACTATCATATCTTTAATCGAGGCATCAATGGATGTGCAATTTTTAATAATGATGAGAATAAAGCCTATTTCTTAAAATTAGTTGATAAATATTTAACCGATAAGATTTCAATATTTTCTTATTGTTTAATGGATAATCATTTTCATTTTGTTATCAGAGTTAATGACAATGAAAAAATTGTTACACAAGCATTGTCTAATTTATTTAATGCTTATGTAAAGGCATTCAATAAACAACATTCAAGAACAGGAAGTCTTTTTGAAAAACATTTTAAACGAATAAAATTGAATGATGAAAATTATTTAAAACAATTGATTTTGTATGTTCATTTAAATCCAAAACATCATTTGAATATTGATTTTGAAACGTATAAATTTTCATCTTACCAATCAATCTTATCAAAAGAAGAAACAAAAATTAGTAGAGACGAAGTATTTGAGTTATTTGATGGAAAAGAAAATTTTATTTTTTGTCATAAACGAAGAAAAGAATCTTTAAACGAAAAATATACATTTGAATGATCCTGCAAGGTCTTAGAGACCTTGTAGGTATAACTAGAATTGTTTCAAAACACCTACAGATAATACTGTAAGGTCTCTAAGACTTTATAGGAAAACATAATGATAGAAAAGTATAGATTTGAATGGTTAACAAAATATCCTGCAAGGTTTTTACCTGTCGGTCGAAGCTTCTGCAAAGGAGGAAAACCTTGTAGGTTTATTTAATTTATTTCAAAGAACCTACTCAAAGGTTTGACTAAATAAGTTTTAAACCTACAAGGTCTTTGAGACCTTGCAGGAAAACATAACAATATGAAAGACAAATTTTACAATTATATACAGCAATTACAAGATACTATTTGTAAGAAACTTGAAGAAATAGATGGCAAAGCAACATTCCACGAAGATATATGGAAACGTCCGGAAGGAGGCGGAGGAAGAACGCGAGTAATTCAGAACGATACCGAATCCTCGGGAGTATTTGAAAAAGGAGGTGTCAATATTTCGGCTGTACATGGAGTTTTACCGGAAACCATGCGTAAACATTTTGGTGTAGAGCAAGGAGACTTCTTTGCATGTGGATTGAGTTTGGTATTACATCCTAAAAATCCGTTTGTACCAACTGTACATGCTAATTGGCGATATTTTGAAATGTATAATCAACAAGGCGAGGTGGTTGACTCATGGTTTGGAGGCGGACAAGACCTAACACCTTACTATTTGTTTGAAGAAGACGCTAAACATTTCCATCAGGTTTGTAAAACAGCTTGCGACCGTCATAATGACGGATTTTATAAAAATTACAAAAAACGTTGTGATGAATATTTTTATAATTCCCATAGAAATGAAGCCCGTGGTATTGGCGGACTGTTTTTTGATTATTGTAAGCAAACCAATGAAATGTCAATGCAGCATTGGTACGATTTTGTTACAGAAGTTGGCAATAGCTTTTTAGAAACCTATGTCCCTATTGTTGAAAAAAGAAAAGATATTCCATTCACTCAAGAACATAGAAATTGGCAGGAAATCCGCCGAGGGCGTTATGTGGAGTTTAATTTGGTACATGATAAAGGCACCTTATTCGGACTCAAAACAAACGGACGCATAGAAAGTATCTTAATGAGTTTACCGCCTCATGTACAGTGGGTATATGACCATCATCCTGAAAAAGGTAGTGAAGAAGAAAAATTGATTCAGGTTTTAGAAGACCCTAAAGATTGGGTATGAATTTACTTCCAGATAACGGCTTTTTTGGTTACCTCATTAAATGCATTGCTTATATGGAATAACCGAGCTTTTAGAAGTAATTTTCTACCTTCTAAATGCCGAGTATAAATAATTTTAGATTTTCCGAAATAAAAACCCCAATGTTTTTGAAATAGTAAACAGTTTGTTTTTTTATCACCAAAGACCTCAGGTACAGGATAGTAATTTTCGATATTTAATTTTTTTCTAAATAGATTTGTTTTTATTATCAAATACCTTGGAGTTTTTATTGGTTGAAGTAATTCATCTAAAGTATTGATAAATAATGCACTTTCATATCGATCTGTTCCTTTAATTGTACAAATAACATCTCCTTTTTGCATGAGTTCAGTTGTTATAGAAACTAGACCTTTATCTGTTATAATATGTCCTGACTCATACAATGCATTTAAAATGATATACCCCATTTTTTCAATTTTTTTATGCATCATTCCATGGCGTATATATAGTTTAATGGCTTTGTATGTTCTAGCTCCAAAGCTTAATATTAAAACAGAGAGTAATGTGTATATAAAGTACAACGTTCCCTTGTTTAATAAAACATTAATATTTTTTAATAAAAACTCAGGTAAGAAAAACGATAATGCTATAGAGAGTTCTATAAAAGCATATTTTACAACATCATTATAGTACATTCTTTTTTGGTCTGAAAATTTCTTTTTTCCTTGATGATAATATTTAATCTCTTTTGATATGCGATTTCCTGTCAAAATAGCTTCCTCCCATCTTTTTATAATACTACTTCTGTTTTTAGACGCTTCTAATGTTTTTTTATTAATGAGATCAATTTCTTCAGCCTTAATTTGTGTGGGTAAGTGTAGTCGTTCCATACCACTTTCTATGTAGGGTTTGTCACCATTTGAAATTCCCATAAATGCATCAAACCTGCGTTGTAATGTTTCTATATCTTTCCCTCCATTTTCTAAAGTAATATCCAAACACGCCAAATGCCAAATAACACCTGTTTTATTAATTTTGTGTTTTCTAATTGCTCTTCCTCTCATTTGATTAGAAGAGACGAACGAACCAACAAAAGAGGCTAATACTAAACTGTTTATGGAAGGAGCATCCCATCCTTCACCTAATAGAGATTTTGTACCAATTAAAACTTTGATCTTCCCTAATTCAAAAAGCTTTGTGATAGTAGCAACTAATTTATTCTTTGTAGATTTTTTAGAGGATAAAACCACAAACTCAGTATCAGATTGTAAAGGAGTAACTGAATAATCTTCAAGTTTTTCAATTAAGGGGACTTCTAAAATTTAACCATCTGTCAATCATATAATTATCTGTATATTTACCTTGTAAAAATCCAATTTAAACCAAATGTACAAAGCACAAGGAAAAAAAGGCTTATTTGATGAGGAGT
>JAKISU010000073.1 GCA_021648445.1 Flavobacteriaceae bacterium | reverse complement strand
AAAGATACTAAATAGTATTCAAAACACCAAACTAATAACATATAAATAACTGATTATTAATCAATTAATACGATAATTTAGGTGATGGAATTTTTGACTCCCGAAAAGCTAAATGGTTTGAGTATATCATCAAACCTTTAAACAGTTTATTATTAGGCGAGAATTATGCCGTAAGTTTAGGCGTAAATTTAAAAAAAACACGAAATATAACCTTGATCATAACCGGATTATTAACCGGAGTTATAACAGCCTTCTCCGGCCCTATTGCATTTATAGGTCTTGCTGTACCACATCTTACTAAATTATTAATTAAAACCTCAGACCATAAAATATTAGTACCGGCTGTTGCTATTATTGGTGCAATTGTAATGTTGATAAGCGATACTATTGCACAATTACCTAATAGTGAATATACATTGCCTATCAATGCTGTCACTTCTTTATTTGGCGCGCCTATTGTAATTTGGTTATTGGTTAGAAAACGAAAAATTAGCTATTGATTTTGGATAAGAACAGCTCAAATATCATTATACAAACACATAATCTTAGTATAGGTTATCAAACTAAAAAGAATACAACTTGTGTTGCTGAAAAGGTTAATCTGTCCTTAAATAAAGGGAAATTAGTATGTGTTTTAGGTAAAAATGGAATTGGTAAATCTACTCTCCTCAGAACTTTAACAAAAGTTCAGCCGAAGTTATCCGGTGAAATTACTCTTGATGGAAAAAAATTAGAAACCATCCCTAATGCAGAACTGGCAAAAAAAATGAGTTTGGTCTTAACAGAGAGAATTCCCGAAAGTAATTTGACAATTTATGAATTAATTGCCTTAGGAAGACAACCTTATACCAATTGGATAGGTAATTTAACTGATGAAGATAAAAAGTATATTGACTTAGCCATAGAACAAACAAACATCAAAGACATTATTCACAAAAAACATTATGAATTAAGTGATGGTCAACTTCAAAAGGTAATGATTGCCAGAGCCTTGGCTCAAAATACTGAAATCATAACGTTGGATGAACCCACAGCACATCTAGATATTCATAATAAGATTGAGATTTTCAATTTATTAAAAAAATTAGCGCAAAATCTGCATAAAACCATACTCATATCAACACATGAAATTCATCTGGCATTACAACTCGCTAATGAATTATGGTTAATGAATGAAACTGAAATTATATCCGGCAAAACAGAAGATTTAATTGCTGACAAAAGTGTAGCAAAACTCTTTAGTTCTGATTTAGTGACTTTCGATTTAAAATCTAAACAATTTATCATGAATAAGCATTAATTTCTTTACTTTTGGAAATTATTAAAATGATTAGTATTTCGAGGTTTTGAAAGTAGCTAAAATTGCCACTCCCGAAGCTTCGGGACACGAATATTAAATATATAAATATTGCTGTCTGTAGGATAGCCAAATTCGTATTATTAATTTTTTTAGAATTAGTGAATCCGTGACTAAAACAGTCCACAAATAAAAACACAATATGAAACGAGCATGTTAATATTTTTCACACCCAAGGGAATGACTAATAGCGAACAGCATGTGACCGATTTATAAAATATTATAGACACATGAAAAACAGTATCTTATTACTACTAACACTTCTATTAATTTCTTGTGGAACCTCAAAATCAGGTTCTCAAGACCAAACAGCAATCAGTACACCTCCTCCCACTCCAACAGCTCCATCAACTACAACTGTTAATACCGTTAAAGATAAAGTTGAAGAAAAAACAGTTGCCTTAGCAACAAAATATGCTGAAAGCATTACAGAAGACGACTTGAAAAAATTAGTATATAAGCTGGCTTCAGATGAATTTGAAGGTAGGAAAACAGGTGAAAAAGGGCAAAAAATAGCTGCTCAATACATCGTTGATTATTATAAGAATTTAGGTGTTAGTGCTGCCAATACAGATGGAAATTATTTACAACATATTCCTGTTGAATATTTTAGAGGTCGTTCAAAAGATGCTTCAGAAAATGTGATAGCTTATATAAAAGGGACAGAAAAATCTGATGAATATATTGTTCTTTCTGCACATTATGATCATCTTGGTGTTAGAGGAGAGGAAATTTATAACGGTGCAGACGATGATGCTTCGGGTACTTCTGCTGTACTAGAAATTGCTGAAGCTTTTCAAAAAGCTTCTAAAGATGGTAAAGGTCCTAAACGTTCAATTATATTTTTAAATGTAACCGGTGAGGAAGAAGGTTTATTCGGTTCTAAGTTTTATACTGAAAACCCTATTTTCCCTTTAGAAAATACGGTGGTAAATCTAAATATTGATATGGTAGGTCGTTTTGATAAAAAACATGCTGACAATCCTGAATTTGTATATCTGATCGGTGCAGATAAATTAAGTCAGGAATTACACGATCTATCTGAAGCTGTCAATAAAAAATACACAAATTTAATTTTAGATTACACCTATAATGACGAGAATGATCCAAATAGATTTTACTATAGATCAGATCATTATAATTTTGCAAAAAATAATATTCCTATTATCTTTTATTTTAATGGTGTACATGAAGATTATCATAAACCTACTGATACAGCAGATAAAATTCGATATGATTTACTTCAAAAAAGAACACAATTAATATTTTATACTGCTTGGGAAATTGCCAATAGAGAAAATCGTTTAGTAATCGATAAAAAGTAGTTGTATGCTATTGTTGACATAGAAACTACGGGCGGAAAGTATAATGAAGAAGGTATTACCGAAATTGCAATCCACAAATATGATGGACATCAAGTTGTTGATAGTTTTATCAGTTTAGTAAATCCTGAACGTGAAATTCAACCTTTTGTGGTTAACCTTACGGGAATTAATAACAACATGCTTCGAAATGCGCCTAAATTTTATGAGGTAGCCAAACGCATTATTGAAATTACTTCTGATTGTGTTGTTGTTGCACACAATTCAAGTTTTGATTATCGTATTTTGAGTACAGAGTTTCGTCGCTTGAGCTTTGATTATCAGCGCCAAACTTTATGTACAGTTGAATTGAGTAAAAAACTGATTCCTGATTTAGAATCCTATAAATTAGGGAAGTTATGCCGAACACTGGGCATTCCTGTTACTGATAGACATAGAGCTAATGGAGATGCCATAGCTACTGTGAAACTTTTCAAAATACTATTGGATAAAGATGTTCAAAAAACAATCATTACTAATACCATAAAGCAAGGATCTATCAATAAATTAGAACCTAGACTAGCAACTATTATTGAAAGTTTACCTACTAGTACCGGCGTGTATTATATTCATAAATCAGATGGGGAAATTATCTATATAGGCAAAAGCAAAAATATAAAAAAGCGTGTCAATCAACATTTTACAAAGACCAATACAAAATCGAAAAAAATTCAATTACAAGTTGCAACTGTAACCTATGAAAAAACAGGAAGTGAGCTTTTTGCATTATTAAAAGAAAGTGAAGAAATTAAACAAAATAGACCCATTTTTAATAGCGCTTTAAAACGTTCAGTATTTACGCAAGCATTATTCAGTTTTAAAGATGATGAAGGTTATATAAATTTAAAAATTGATAAAGCAGACGGTAGAAAGAAAGCGATCACTACATTTGTTAATAGACAAAGTGCTAAAAGTTTTTTATTTAATGTGGTAGAAAAATATATGCTGTGTCAAAAGCTAATCGGATCATATAATGTCAAAAAAAACTGCTTTAATTACACAATAAAAGCTTGTAATGGTGCTTGTATTCAAAAGGAATCATCTGAAATCTATAATAAAAGAGTGCAGCAATTAATAGCTTATAATAATTTTGAAAATAAAAGTTTTGTTATTATTGACAAAGGAAGAGAAATAGACGAACGCAGTGCTTTTCTTATTGAAAATGGTATTTTTAAAGGGTTGGGTTTCTTTAATTTGAATTATCAGATCAATACTATTGAGGTATTACAAACCATTATCACACCTATGGAAAACAATAAAGATATATTGCATATTATAAAAAGTTATCTTCGGAAAAACAAAAGATTGAAAATCGTTAAATTATCAAATAAATACAATAACTAAAGTTTTCTTACTTTTGATAAAAAGAAAATCCTTTTGAATCAATCATCTAACAAACCATCTAGCTGGAAATCTAAACTTCATGAGATCATTTATGAAGCAGATACTCCTGCCGGTAAATCATTTGACATTATACTCCTTATCACCATTCTAGCTAGTATTATTTTAGTAATGCTGGAAAGCGTCAAAACTATTGACCAGAAATACCACACATTTCTCAATGTGTCTGAATGGGTTATTACTATACTATTTAGTATAGAATATATTGCCAGAATTGTTACAGTAAAAAAGCCTTTAAAATATATCTTTAGTTTTTATGGAATTGTTGATTTATTATCAACCATCCCAAAATACCTTTCGCTTATTTTTGCAGGTACACATGCACTTGTTGCCTTAAGAGCACTACGTTTATTACGTATATTTAGAATCTTAAAATTAGCACGTTATTTAGGTGCTTCAAATAATCTGGTGACGGCCTTAAAAGCAAGCCGTGCAAAAATATCGGTATTTTTATTTGCTGTGTTAATTATGGCTGTTATACTAGGTACTATTATGTATTTAGTAGAAGGTGAAGAAAATGGTTTTACCAATATACCAAAAGGTGTATATTGGGCTATTGTAACATTGACTACTGTTGGTTTTGGTGATATTGCACCACAAACTCCCTTAGGACAACTTATAGCTTCATTAGTTATGATATTAGGTTATGGTATTATTGCAATTCCAACAGGAATTGTAGGTGCAGAATATGCCAATACCAGCAGAAAAGAAGTTCATACAAACACACAATCTTGCCCTAATTGTTCTAAAGGAAAACATAGAGATGATGCAGAATTTTGCTATGAATGCGGATATAAATTAAACGATGAATAACTATCTCATCACAATTATTGGTCCAACCGCAATTGGGAAAACAGCTATGAGTATTAAAGTAGCAAAACATTTTAATACTGAGATTATTTCTTCTGATTCTCGACAATTCTATAAAGAAATGATTATTGGTACTGCTGTACCTAATGCAGACGAATTAAACGCTGTCAAACACCACTTTATTCAAAACCTATCTATTCATAATGATTATAGTGTAGGACAATTTGAAAAAGATGCCATTGGTAAACTAAATGAGCTTTTTGAAAAGCATAATTGTGTTGTTCTGGTTGGCGGAAGTGGCTTGTATGTTGATGCTGTTTTAAAAGGTTTAGATGATTTTCCTAAAGTTGATCCTAGTATTAGAGAAAACCTAAAATCACAATTAAAAGAAAACGGAATTATACCATTACAAAAACAATTAAAAAAATTAGATGTAGAGAGCTATGAGAAAATTGATATAGAGAACCATCAACGCCTCATCAGAGCATTAGAGATTTGTATTGGCACCGATAAACCTTATTCCTCATTTTTAACCGATAAAACTACACAACGTAATTTTATTCCGGTTAAAATCGGATTGACAGCAGACCGAGAAATTATTTACGATAGAATCAACCAACGTGTTGATATTATGGTTGATAATGGCTTATTAGATGAAGCTAAAAAATTATTTAAAAACAAAAAATTAAACGCTTTACAAACAGTGGGTTATAAAGAATTATTTTCTTTTTTAAACAATGAAACATCTTTTGATTTTGCCATTGAAGAAATCAAAAAAAATACACGTCGTTTTGCAAAACGTCAGCTTACTTGGTTTAGAAAAGATGATGAAATTCAATGGTTTAATTTTCAAGATCCCTCACAATTACTGATAGAATATATTCATGAAAATATTGTAAATTCTATCTTCAATTAAAAACATCACTGTTCTATTTCTGCTATAATACCGTTTAAAATTATCAAATATTCACAACGGGCAAGTTCACCATATCGGATTTTTTAACTTCTGGTACTATAATTTTCCATTTATTATCAATTAGTAATAGAATTCTATCTTTAATGGAAAACCCAATACTATTACTGGATGAGCCCATTGCGGTAATACCAGATATAGTTATTTTGTTGATTATTTTACTATTAGCAACAAACACCACAAGATTATCCGAAACGGCACATATATAGTCCTCCGATATTGCAGAGAATTTAAAATTACCTGCAACTAACTTTTTAGGTTTAGCCAGATCCATTCTATACAATCCGGTTTTGGCATGTAAATAAAGAGCTTTTTGAGTTGCTGCTAAACGATAATTAATTTTCACTTTATCCACAGGTTTTACCATAGTCATGTTTTTTAAGGAATCTATTTGTAGTAGTATTCCTTTTGCTCCGGAAACCCAAAAATTTCCATTTGGAGATTTTGCTATTTTACTATACGAGTAATCTTTTGGTAATTGAAGTGACTTCCAATTTCCTTTTGTTTTATAGAATAAATTACTACCATTTCCTAAAGCATAAAGGGTATTGTCTATTAGTTTTAATTGGTAGATATCAAAATCAGCTTCAAACTCAAAAAACCACTTCGTGTCAGAATACCGATAGATTTTCTTTTTCAATACAAAATATAATCCTTCATTTGAATATTCCATAA
Organism: Flavobacteriaceae bacterium; assembly: GCA_021648445.1. Taxonomy (GTDB): domain Bacteria; phylum Bacteroidota; class Bacteroidia; order Flavobacteriales; family Flavobacteriaceae; genus Aureibaculum. The sequence goes on along the minus strand of JAKISU010000073.1, from coordinate 8,261 downwards.
CCTTCGGAATAATAGGAAATCGACCTACTTCAGAAAGGTTTCCATTCTTATAATGAACAATTGCACAATAGCTATTGTCTTTTTTATTCAATATTGGAAAATAAAAGTCAGTAGCATCATTACCACATATAGCTCCGCAAAAAAATTCTGATATCTCATTGGTTTCTTGTTGGAAAATACTAATCGCCAACCCGGTTAAGAGTTTATCTGAAACTTCGGAAGATAGTAGTATGTCTGCATATTTTTTACAATTATCAGTTGTAAGGCTATTATTTCGCTTTATAAAATCAAGCATATTAAATTCTTGATTCAAAAATTTAGTAAGCAGATGTATCACTTCTTGTTTATATTTTTTCCCGATATTACTTTTTATAAGTGCGAAAACAAGTGTAAATGGGTCTTGAAGGATATTAGAGGTACTGATAATCTCAAGTTGCCGCTCTAAGTTAATTAGTATTTTTTCTATAGGGAAATTATTATCTGCCTTTTCAAAATATGGTATTAATTTGTTGCTTACATCGGTATAGGTATCCCACATTTCAAAATCTGGATCATGATCTAATGCTTCGCCTTCACATAAGATATAAGGAAGTGATATGCCAGCAATTTCTACCCAAGATTTTATATCCTTCTTAAAGAGTATGTCTAAAGCGTTTTTTAAAAAATATAGTGGAGATCCCAATTTACGGGAATTATTGGTTATTTCCATCCAGGACGGACACCAAACACCTCCTTGTTCAAATGTAAAGGCAGTTAGTGTTGTATTGATTACATGAGTTACTGTAGCTACATCTGAGTTTTCAAGTTCTTCTAATAATTTAGGACAGTTTGAATGATCTTCTCCTAGCCCCTCCCACTTATATTTAGAAACTATTTCTTTTTCTGTTAATTGTAGTAATAAGTTATTTTCTAGTGCCTTTGTTATATTAGACAATCTTTCTCCGTTTTTATTTTCAACATCTAGATATCCTTTTTTTATCTTGGTAGATATAAGTTTTTTGGCAGCTTTTACAGCTGTTATTTTATCTGTAAAAATTTTGGTATTTGTTTGACCTTTAGTGCCTATTTTTCCATATTTCACAGTATGAGTATTACCTTCAACTTCTATTTGCCAAAATTTTGATGACTTTTCATCATTAAATTCTAAATATTTTTTCATTGTTTTCTATTTATATTGAACTTATCTTATTGATTAAATAATGTTTTTTTAGTACATGACAAAAATCAGTTGGATTTATTAAATGCCTGGTCGAGCGTCGAGACCTTTTCTTTAAGCCTTTTAGCAAAACAAGTTCTTCCCGAGCACTCGGGACGCTCGAAATGACATTTTTGTAAAAAATTAAAATTCAACCATTTATGAAATAGTCATATTTTTTGTCATGTACTAAGGTTTATACAGTTCTGTTTTCAGTGAAATAACAATCTCTAGATTCATTCTCATAATCTGAGTTTATGCTAAGTTCTAAATATAACAGCATTTCGTTTACATAATTTCAACGAAGCTCTAAACTAAACAATAATTGCCTGCCTCGCCGGTAAGGTAGATTGATGTAGATTTCTTCCGACTGCCTATTTGTCAATCGAGAATGTTTACACTCGATCATTCTACACCCAATAGCTTGCGTATTTGTTTTACTTCCAAAACCGTTAATACACGGATATGCCTATTCCCCTTTTGAAACGCATCAGCACGAGTAGCGTAGACTGTAATATTATCTGGTAACTTGTTGATGGTAGCGACCAACTCTTCTAAACTTGCATGAACGTCAGATTTGCCTAAAACTGATAATGGCATGGCGCGACTAGTCATTGGTGCAAGGAATAACACCTCACTATCTTCAGCCACAACTTCGACAATCACATGATAAAGACCGGTCGGGACTCCCGACTCAGGTGCTGGTTTGAGGATCGATGGGTCCAAATCCATAAAATAGTTTCCTTGTTGTGCGTGAGCTACAATGATTATGAAAAATGCAAGCCCTATTAAATAATAGGGTTTCATCAAGTTATAAACAATTTCTTCTACATTACCTTCTTGCATTTTATTCTTTTAAGATTTTTTTAATTCCAACATTTCCGTTTTCGTCTTTAACTTTACAAAAATAGAACCCTTTATTTAATACTGAAATATCGATATTATTTCCTGTTTGTACAGCAGACAGATTATCATTTTTTGAAAAAACTAATTGACCTAACTTATTATAAATTTCTATTTGAACAATTGTAGTTTTTGATGTAACTGTTAAAATACGTGTTGTTGGTATTGGGTATATAGAAAAATTCTGTAAGGTATTTTGATTTACAGTTAAAGTGCTTGTATTATTTTCATACCAAGCTATTTTATTATCATTTATAGAAGCAGAAAGTACGTCTATATCACCATCACCATTGATATCAGCAGCAAAAACTGATCTTGCCCCACCTGCACTTGTGGTTATAATTTGTTGTGGACCAAAAGCCCCTTTTCCGTCAGTATTCTCATACCAAGCTATTTTATCATCATTTGCTGAAGCAGAAAGTACATCCAGATCATTATCTCCGTCTATGTCAACAGCATAAACTGAATTTGCTCCACTTGCCTCTATTGTTATAATCTGTTGTGAGCCAAAACTCCCTTTTCCGTCAGTATTTTCGTACCAAGCTATTTTTCTATCTCCAGAAGAAGCAGAAAGTACATCCATATCACCATCACCATCTATATCTGTAGCGTAAACTGAGCTTGCCACATCTGCATTTGTAGTTATTATTTGTTGTGTACCAAAAGCCCCTTTTCCGTCAGTATTTTCATACCAAGCTATTTTGTCAGTCCAACTTAAAGCGACAAGCACATCCATATCACCATCACCATCAATATCAGTAGTGTAAACTGAAAGTGGATCAAAATCTGTTGCTATAATTTGTTGTGAGCCAAAACTCCCTTGTCCGTCAATATTCTCATACCAAGCCACTTTATCATCATTAACAGAAGCAGAAAGCACATCCATATCGCCATCGCCATCAATATCACTTGAGTAAACTGATACTGCTAATTCCGCATCTGTTGTTATAATTTGTGGCACACCAAAGCTCCCTTGCCCATCAGTATTTTCACACCAAGCTATTTTAGAATCAAAAGTAGAAGCAAAAAGCACATCCATATCGCCATCTCCGTCTATATCAGTGGCATATACTGAATATGAACCGGCTATATCTGTTGTTATAATTTGTTGAGAACCAAAAGCTCCTTCTCCATCTGTATTTTTGTACCAAGCTATTTTATTATCGTTTGCAGAAGCAGAAAGTATATCTATATCACCATCTCCGTCTATATCAGTAGCGTGAATTGAAAACGGGGCATCTGTATTTGTTATTGGTGTTATAATTTGTTGTGGACCAAATTGAGCATAGGTGTTTGTATAAATTGTAAGTGTAAGTACTAGTAATAATTTTGTTTTCATTTTGTTTTTATTTTGTTTTTATTTTATCTCGCATAAAGCCAGAAGTGTTTTTAATTTATTTTTAGTTTAAAAAATAAACTCTTCTTGACTTTTTCTGATTGCTGTTTAATTCTTAGCTACAATAGACATCTCACAACCATAATTATCCATAAAGAAATTATCTAAGTCATCTGCTTTTAATGCCAAGTTTTTAATATTTTCTTTTATACTATCTGCATGGTCAGAAAAAATATCTGATAAATGAGCTCTGTATGATAAGTATATAGTATTCTCATAAATACCTAAAACATAAGGCGTTACATTGTCTTTCAACAAATAGTTCATTAATTCTTTTAAATTTTGTTTAGGTAACTTATTTAAAGGAGATGTTACCACTAAGTAATCACTTTTAAAAACAAATATTCGTACTTGAGCACTTCCTTGATGAAATTCCCAATAGTCTCTACCTGCTCTTCCTAGAACAGGATTCATTCCTAATTCAGACAACCCTGCCTCTACAAATTTGGCAAAATGTGATTTTTCAAACTCTTCGAATATAGATATATCAATATTATTACCACAGTTAGCACAAAATTCTGATTCTTCCTCAATATAATTACCACATGAATTACATTTTACCCGATATGTGTTATCTGTATAAGTAAAATCATTTATCTCTTCTAATAGATCGGAATGTTTTATACCAAACCCAACATTATCTGCATTTGTAAATTTAGAAGTGGTTACACCAACCAAAACACCTGCTTCATTTAACATTGGGCCTCCTGAATTTCCGGGGTTTACTGCTGCATCTGTTTGTACAAAGTACTTATTGCCCATTGGTTGATTAGGAGAAGAAATAATACCTTCGGTGATGGTATATGGCATTCCAAAAGGGTATCCATTAATAAATACTTTTTGAGTATTCATAACAACCACATTCTCATCTAAAGTAATATCGTTATATTCGTTTTTAAACCCATCTACATATAGAAAGGCTAAATCAACTTCCGGATTTACCATAACCACATTAGCTACATACCTATTTTTTTCGTAATCTTCAATAGCTACAATTTTACTTCCCTGTACAACATGGTAATTAGTAATAATATAGTTATATCCGCTTACTATAAATCCACTACCTGTACCCGAAGTTGTAATAATTTTAAATATTGATTTTTTTATATTTTCCATGATATATTTTTAAAATGTAATTAAATTGAATTGAATAGTTTAGAGAAAAATTCTTTTTATCCTTCTGCGTTAGAAGATATTGTCTTTTTATTTTCTAAAAAATCATAATATGTTATCAATAATTTCTCTGCAGCAATATTCGGTTCTAAACCTGAAACCTCTTCTAAAACATCATATATACTATTTTTGTGTAAGTCTTCTAAATTATAGCTGTAGATAATATATAAAAATGAATATTGTAAATAATAACTTAAAGTAAAATTATCTTTATCTTCTATATATTTTAAAACATTGCGTTCCATTTTTTTTACATAATTCTGCATAATTTCAGTAGAACTCCTCCATTTTAATGAGATGAAGTTTTCAGCATGGTATATCTCTTTCATAAATTCATCTCTAGATTTTGCGCATAGTTTATTCATAAAATTGGTTCCTTTATCTATACGGAAGTTAAAATCTATATTTCCATTGTACATGTTGCTTACATATTCTTGTAAATCAGTTCTAAGTGCACCTTGTACATAAGGCATATTAACTATTTTTAAGATAGATATTACTATAATATCCCACTGAAAAGCATCCCATCTTTTCTCTTTAAAAAACTGGCTATACTCTTTATAATCGGTTAAAACATCATTAATTTGATTCCATGCTTTATCTTTTTCTTCGCTAGTAAATTTTGTTGTATTAGATTCTTTATAAAAATCAGCTTTATATTTGCCTACAAATTCATCATCATAATTATCGGCATACACACAAATTTCTCGTAATACCTCATAAGTTTTATATGGTTGACAAAGCTCAATTGAAGTTTCATAACCAAACCAAAGAGTATCATCTTTTAAATGAATTTGTGCTAATGTAAGTGGATTGAAGTTTACTTCAGCTATTTTCCTGAATAGCGCAATTTTATTAGTAGCTTCAGTACTTCTTAAAAAAGGAGCTTTTACCGAAAATTTTTCATTTGTAACATTTACCTGTATCTCTGCAGAACCTTGCCCTTGTACTATATTAATATCTTTACTAGTATCTTTGCTTTGCAACAGAGATGGGTTTATGTAATTAATTACTTCAACTACAGCTTTTTTATAATCTTTAGCATCATAAGCATTAGTTGCCTTATCCCAAAACGTTATATCTATTGTAGGTTCATCTATACTTTTTAGCGGTCTTTTAAATTTAGGTATTACATTTTTCATGTATTATGGTTTTTTAAATTATTTATTCTTAAAATTTATATAAGTGAAAACGTGTTAATAATTTATTTATTTTTTAAAGTACAAATATGAAGTTTTATTGAAAGATAAAATATACCTTAAACCGTGAAAATATTATCCCTGAAAACAGGGTTTTTTTAATCTGTTAACCTACACAATCAAAGTATTAACACAATGAATCATTTAACCTTTTTCTTTACCACTAATATCGCATTTTTCTAATTCTTTGGAAGGTTTATTTATATTTATTAGAATTAATTTTCTTAATTTAGGAAATATAAATCCATAACTTTCAAGAAAGTTGTACTATTTTTGAGGTAGGTGAAAGAAAAAGTTTAAATGAGTTCATAGACATAAAATACAAAAATTACAATCTAATATAGCAATGACACACGAATACGTAGATATAGACACTCTGAAATTCTTATTATACAATGTCCATCAAGTAGAAGAACTATTACAGGCTGAACGTTTTAAAGAATATGACAAAACCTCATTAGATATTTTTCTTGATTCCATTAAAACCTTTTCTGACACCGCCTTACATCCTTTTATTAAAGAAATGGATGAAAAACCATCGGTTTTTAAAAACGGAAAAATTAATGTACATCCTCAATTTGAAAATATTATAAAAACTGCAGGTGAATTAGGTATTATAGGTGCTATATTCGATTTTGAAGATGGTGGTATGCAATTACCCTCAACAGTTTTTCAAGCGGCTCATTTCATCATGAATGCAGCCAATAATCATGTTCCGGGTTATTTCGGATTAACTTCCGGTTCAGCCAATTTGATACTATCTTTCGGTAGTCAAGAACTCAAGGAAACATACATACCAAACATGTTAGATCTAACTTGGGGCGGCACTATGTGTTTGACTGAACCTCAAGCCGGTAGTTCTCTTTCTGATGTGATGACTGTAGCCACACCTACCGATAAAGATTATTATCAAATTAAAGGGCAAAAAATATTTATTTCAGCCGGCGACCATCAATTCTGTAGCAATTTTGTGCATTTGGTATTGGCGCGAATTAAAGGGGCTCCAACCGGTACAAAAGGGGTTTCACTATTTGTGGTGCCTAAAAATCGCCCTACAGAAAATGGAGAGTTTACCTATAATGATGCTGCTATTGAAGGAGAATTTGAAAAAATGGGTCAAAAAGGTTATTGTACTACGCATATTATATTTGGCGATAATGACGACTGTAGAGGCTGGCTCGTTGGTGAAGCTAATAAAGGCTTATCCTATATGTTTCAAATGATGAATGAAGCACGTATTTCAACAGGATTAATGGGAGCGGCAATAGCTTCAGCCGCCTATTATTCTTCTTTAAAATATGCGAATGAACGTCCGCAAGGAAGAAAACTAAATAGTTCAGGACAAAAGAATGCAGAAGAAGAACAAACCTTAATTATCAATCATCCAGATATTAAAAGATTGTTATTTAGCCAAAAAGCAGTTGTTGAAGGTTCGATGAGTTTGATATTACAATCAGCTATTTATTTAGATAAAGAAATGACAAGCACAAGTGCTGAAGAAAAAGAAAAATATAATTTACTATTAGAACTATTAACACCTATTGTAAAAACATATCCTGCTGAACAAGGTATTCAATCAATCAGTAATGCTGTTCAAATTTTAGGAGGTTATGGTTTCTGTTTCGATTTTATGCCTCAGCAATATTATAGAGATATTCGAATCATTGCTTTATATGAAGGTACTACCGGCATACAATCGCTAGATTTATTGGGCAGAAAAATCACGATAAAAAAAGGAAAAGCACTTGAATTATTAGCTATTGAAATTCAAGAAACTATCAAAAATGCTTCCGCTTTTGATGAGTTAAAACCATTTGCAAACACCTTATTAGAAAATTTAAGTTTGGTACAAAAAGTAATCAGCACATTAATGCCTCATGCCATGAAAGGAAATTATGAACGTTTTCTCGCTGATGCTACTGTCTTTATGGATTTCTTTGGTACCATTGTCATTGGATGGCAATGGCTAAAAACAGCAACGGTTGCCAATCAAACTTTAGCTGATGAAAATGGGAACCAGTCTCAAGAATTTTACAATAGTAAGATACACACTATGAAGTTTTTCTATACCTATGAAATGAGTAAAACCAAAGGGTTGGCAAAAACATTGATGAATGAGGAAGAATTGACAATACAGGTTTCTAAAGATATGTTTTAGTGATAACAATAAAAAAGTATGACCATAACGATTATTAATATCGGAATGAAATACTCTGTCTCATCCACAATGTCATTAAGTTAATAGTTTTTACTCAAACAGAGTATTTTTATGTATACCCAAACCATTTAGGTTTTCGGGAGTTTTGGCGAAAGTTATTTTTTTCTTTAAAAAGGCAAAAAGTTCAACCATAGCCTTTGTTACGGTTTTATTTTTTAACGCATTTAAAGGAAGAAA
>JAKISU010000072.1 GCA_021648445.1 Flavobacteriaceae bacterium | reverse complement strand
AAGATACTAAATAGTATTCAAAACACCAAACTAATAACATATAAATAACTGATTATTAATCAATTAATACGATAATTTAGGTGATGGAATTTTTGACTCCCGAAAAGCTAAATGGTTTGAGTATATTGACTGTAATTTTAGCCCATAATAGTTTACTCAGCTTTTCAGGGATATTATTAATCATTGTTTGCAGTGCTTTGTCCATGATTTAGGTATTTTAATCTATAAATTCCCCGACGGCTTGCCTCGGGGATAGTTGGTTTCAAGAAATTTTTTATTTTACAAAAAAAAGCTACAACAAAATTTTGTTACAGCTTTTAAATAACAGAAAAAATATTAAAAACTATTTAATTTCTTTGATAGCATTATCAATCAATGCGCGTAAATGTTGTTTATGGGCTCTTGAAGAAATATTACCTGTTGGAGCTGCCATCGTTCTAATTTTTTTCAAATTATACAATGCCATAGATTTAGCGGTATGTGTGTATTTACCTTTTTGTTTTCCTGTTAAAGCACTAATCAACATATTAGTATATTCTATTTGTAAATTTTGTCTGAATGAATTTACATTTCCGTAAATGTCTGCTTTAAAAATTGCATTATTCAAATCGTTCATCATTTCAGATAGCTTATATTGATTACCATATAATTCTGAATCAGTTATTCTTTGTGTGGTATTAGGGTGTAATAAATGCCTTAATACATTTTTTTGAATACCTAATACTCTTCTATGAATTTTAGGATCTTCCGGTGCTCTGAAAAAATTAAAACCTCTTCGCTGTCTTGCAATATAATTGTATAGATCATTTGGTACGGAAAAAGCATTTGAAGAGAAAACGAGATCATTCAATGCTTTCATTGCTTTTTGTTGTTTTTCTCTACTAACAGGCGTATATGGTTTTGTACTTCCCTGTTGTCCGTTCATAGCTCTATCTACATAAACACCTCCTATATAACGAGAAATAGTGTTTGCAGAGGCTGCTTGCTGACCTGTCAAAATAAAATAAGAATTACCTAAAGCTTGATAAGATTTACCGCTTTCATTCTTTTTGTATTTAGCCAACACTTCTTTTCCTACTTCATTTGCTAATTTAATTCGATCAATTGAATATTGAATAGCATCATTACTCATATCACTAACATTAACCCTTGGATCAATTGCTTTTCCCGGTCCACGCATATCATCAGCATCATTACCAAATGCTAGTTCAGGTTGTGTAGATTTTGCTAATAAAGCTTCCATTTCACTATTATTCAAAGGTTGATAACCAAACTGAATTGCCCATGTGTCATAAGGGCCGGGTCTGGTAGTCCAATATTGACCCTGATTATCTCTGTCTAAGTTGTAATTAATTGCCGGATAATCCATCACAGAACCGGTAAGACCAACTTTAGATGTAATAGCTTCATTGTTTACATCAGCTATAGAATGTAATTGGCTGGATTTCATATTGTGATTTAAACCTAGTGTATGTCCCATTTCATGTAAAATTAAAAAATGCAAAAATTCATTCACCATTTTGCTTTTTTCTATATCTCCTGCTTCAAAAATAGTATTAGCTATTGAACCGAACATATGGTCTAATTGTGCCATTTGGCTTGCGGCACAATATTCATTGTGATCTTTGGAATTAATTTGTTGAGTCATTTCTTCATAAAAATCATTTAAAGCAGCTTTTTCGAAAAGTTTTTCGTTCCTTAATGAATTACCAAGTACGGCATATTCTAACATAATATCAGCACCTAAAATTTGACCGGTTTTCGGATTTACAAAAATTGGACCATAACCACCAAACATAACTCTTGGAGATGAAGTCCAGCGTAAAACATTATATCTTATATCTCCGGCATCCCAGTCAGCATCATCAGGTTGCTCTTTTATTACAATTGCATTTTTAAAACCGGCTTTTTCAAAGGCAAGATTCCATTGCTCACCTGCTTTTTTTATAATGGGTCTGATTTCCTTTGGAGTGGTATTCTCCATCCACCAAGTAATAGGCTCAACGGGTTCAGAAATAGCTGCATTTGGGTCTTTTTTCTTTAAATTCCATCTATGAACTAAATCTCGATAAGGTGTAGCACTTTTCGAAGATTGATCATTTACCTGTGTCATAAAATAACCCACTCTTGGGTCGTCTAGCCTTATTTCATAATCATTTTCCGGCATTGCCATTAAACTATGGTTTATTTTAACACTTACATTTCTACCATCAGTTACAGCTCTAGAGCCTCTATTTAGTACAGAAGGTTTTGAATACACATACTCAATAACTAAATCAGTATTTTTAGGATAATTTTTTATAGTATTTATTTTAGTTTTACCTTTATCTAACTTACCAAGCGTAAATGCTGTAGGTTTTTGATTAGGAAAACGTGGAGGTTTAACTTGAGAAAAAGTTTCCTTTAAAAATAGATCATCAGCCTTAATTAGATATAGTTCTTTATCTTTATCAAAAGCTTCTATTTTTAAACTTGCCATTATACCATTACTCATATTGGCATTTTTCGCTTTAGAAATGGCTTTATTTTTATCAAAATAATATGAAGTGTTTTGAGTAACAAATTCTATTTTATCAAAATATTTTTGAATTTTAAAAACTTTAGAGCCACGATAGATACCTCTTCCTGCAAACCCGATATCTCCAGGAGCATCTGCTATTTGTGTAAAGTAAATATATTCTTTATCAAGTTGATCTTTAGAAATAATCATTTGTAATGAACCATTAATAGTATCTTGATATATTTTGAACAAGCCATCAATCTCTTTACTAGATTTTATAAGGTCTTTTATTTTTTTCTCCTTTTTCTTTTTTGAATCAGGTTTAGCAGGCATTTCAGTTTTGCCTTTTTTCTTTTTCTTTTTTTTCTGAGCTTCAATGTTTTGAGGAACTAAAAATGCTACAAGCATAATAGTCAAGCTAAGTAACTTTATTGCTTTTAATCTGTGGATTTTCATAAGAGTATATTAGGTTTATAGAAATAATTGAAAAATTATTTTTTGAATTGTGCTAAGATAGAAAAAAGGAAAGTGTTGTAATAGTCTAAAAATGTTAAAAAGTGTTAATAATAAAAAAACCATTTTTTCCCGTTAACTATTGGGAAGAAATGTTTTTTTAAATTCCACTAAACTTTGTTTTTGGATTCCCGTTTCCACGGGAATGACAATTTATAGGAAACCTAGATGTAAAATCAAGGAATATTAATATGAATTAAAAACAATATTTATTTTCAGCTGTTATTTTATCAGCAATAATATTTCTAAGCTCAATAATATTAGGCATGTTAACATATTTGATATAACGTTTTAATCCCATTAACATCATACGTTGCTCATCGCCTTCAGTAAAAGAAATAATTGAGTGTTTACCAGCAGTTTCAATAATATCTATTGCATGGAATAAATTTAATTTTGCCATTGCAATCTGTTCTTTAACCTTATCTTCATCTTCTTTTTTAGCCATTTTTTCAGCACGTAAAATGGCTGATTCTGCCATATATATTTGAATCAATATATTAGATGATGCCAACATTAGTTGTTGATGTTCTTCTATTTTCTCTCCATATTTTTGCAAAGCTGCACCGGCAACCATTAAAAACAACTTTTTAAGATTTTTAATAATTTGCTTTTCTTCAGCAAATAAAATGGAGTAATCGGGTTTGTCAAATGAAGGAATACCTGTCAATTCACTGGCAACGGCTTTAGCAGGTCCTAATAGATCTACATGCCCTTTCATTGCTTTTTTAATTAACATGCCTATACTTAGCATACGATTGATCTCATTAGTACCTTCATAGATTCTAGCAATACGAGCATCGCGCCAAGCAGATTCTATAGGTGTTTCTTCAGAAAAGCCCATACCGCCGAAAATTTGGATACCTTCATCAGTACATTTTTGTGTATATTCAGAAACTGCAACTTTTAAGATTGAGCATTCGATTGCATATTCTTCAACACCTTTTAATTCTGCTTCCTGATGTGTGTCTTTTCCATTATTTTGACGAAGTGTAATCCTATCTTCAATATTTTTTGCAGCTCTATAACTAGCTGTTTCACCAACCCAACAATTTGTGGCCATTTCAGCAAATTTTTGACGAATAGCTCCGAATTTTGCAATAGGCGTTTTAAATTGAACACGCTCATTGGCATATTTAATAGATTCTGTAATTACTCTACGTTGTGCATCTAAACAAGCTGCGGCCAATTTAATTCTTCCAACATTTAAAGAGTTCATGGCAATTTTAAATCCGTTACCTCTTGTAGATAACATATTTTCAACAGGTACTTTTGTTTCACTAAAGAATACTTGACGCGTTGAAGATGCACGAATACCTAATTTATGTTCTTCTTCGCCCATGGTAATTCCGTTTTCAGGATCATTTTCTATAATAAACCCGGTAATGTATTTATCATCTTCAATACGTGCAAACACGATCATTACACTACAAAAACCTGCATTAGAGATCCACATTTTTTGCCCTGTAATGCTATAATATTTTCCGTCATCTGATAAGATAGCTTTTGTTTTACCTGAATTTGCGTCACTACCGGCACTTGGTTCTGTTAAACAATATGCACCAAACCATTCACCTGAAGCTAGTTTCGGAACATACTTTTTCTTTTGTTCTTCACTCCCATATAAGGTAATTGGCATAGTGCCAATCCCGGTATGAGCGCCAAAAGCAGTGCTGAAAGAGCCTGTAGCTCCTGAAATATAATCACAAACTAGCATGGTTGAAACAAAGCCCATTCCCATTCCGTCATACTCTTCCGGTACTGAAATGCTTAAGAAACCTAGTTCCCCGGCTTTTTTCATGCATTCTTCGGTCAATGCAAAGTCTTTTTGTTCAAAACGAGCTTTGTGAGGCCAAATCTCTCTATCGACAAATTCTTTTACAGAATCTCTCATCATTTCTTGCTCTTCAGAAAAATCTTCCGGAGTAAATATATCTTCACAGTCTATTTCTTTTACGAGGAACTGTCCGCCTCTTAGTAATTCTTTGTTTGTTGCTTCTGTACTCATGGTTTTTATTTAAAAAAGAAAAGAGAGTAGAGAGAAAAGAAAAAAGACTTCATTATGATTTAGGTTTATTTATCTAATCCATTTTGAAAACTCATTGTCATTCTTTGAAACTCAGCTATTTTTTCTTCAAGTTTATTTAGTATATTTTTATTAATGTATTTTCTATAATTTGCTACTAATAATTGTGTGCCTAACTCAAATGATGAGCCAAGAGAAATATCAAGAAAATATGAAAATGATTTATTTGTTCTTGCTGAACCCTCAGCAATATTACTTGGCATAGAAACTGAGCATCTACTTAATTGAGAACTTAAATCATACTTTTCATGTTTTGGGAACTCTTGCAAAACATCAGAAATATCATTAGTAATCTCTAAACCCAGCTTCCAAATTTTTAAGTTCTTATAATTATGCCTAGCTTTTTTACTCATTATAATCTCTATTCTTTTCTCTCTTCTCTCTTTTTCACATCAAGAAAGAAACTCATACACCCCGGCAGCACCTTGACCTGTACCGACACACATGGTTACTACGCCATATTTATTTTTTCTTCGGCGCATTTCGTTAAATAATTGTACTGATAATTTGGCACCTGTACAACCCAGTGGATGTCCAAGAGAAATTGCACCTCCATTTACATTTACGATGTCTTGATTTAAACCCAATTCTCGAATTACAGCTAATGATTGCGATGCAAAAGCTTCATTTAATTCGAAAAGATCAATGTCTTTTAATTTGAGACCTGCTTGTTCTAAAGCTTTAGGAATTGCTTTTACAGGACCAATACCCATAATTCTTGGTTCAACACCAACAGCAGTATATGAAACCATTCTGGCAATTGGCTCTAGATTTAATTCTTTGACCATTTCTTCATTCATAATTAATACAAAAGCTGCACCATCACTCATTTGAGATGAATTCCCTGCAGTTACACTTCCACCGGCAGCGAAAACAGGACGAAGCCTGGCCAATGCTTCTTTTGATGTTCCTTTACGTGGACCTTCATCAGAAGCTACTGTATATGATTTTGTTTGCTTTTTATCATTCTCATCAACAAAAATTTGCTCTATTGTAATAGGAACAATATCATCTTTAAAGGTATTGTCTTCTTGCGCTTTTAAAGACTTCATGTGAGAGTTAAATGAAAATTCATCCTGATCTTCACGAGATATTTTATATTGTTGTGCTACAGCTTCTGCTGTTAGACCCATTCCCCAATAATAATCTTCATTTCCTTGCTTGGCAACTTCATAATTTGGTACAGCTCTATAACCACCCATTGGTATATAACTCATACTTTCAACACCGCCAGCTATAATACAGTTAGCCATTCCTGATTGAATTTTAGCTACACCAATACTAATGGTCTCTAAACCGGAAGCACAATACCTATTTACTGTAACGCCTGGAACGTCTTCAACTTTTAATCCCATTAAAGAAATTAATCGTCCGACATTTAAGCCTTGTTCTGCTTCAGGCATTGCATTTCCAACGATGACATCGTCAATACGTTTTTTATCTAATTGAGGTGCTTGTTTTAGCAAATGCTCAATAGTTTCTGCAGCTAATTCATCAGGGCGTTTAAACCTGAACACACCTCTTGGTGCTTTTCCTACTGCTGTTCTGAATCCTTGTACTATGTATGCTGTTTTCATTCCTATCCCTAACCCTTTCCAAAGGAAAGGGGATTTTTTATTAAAGATTATATTTATATTTTTTGTTCATTTAATGACTATTCAATTCCAATAATAGTTCCTTCCCTTTGGGAAGGCTAGGATGGGAATTTAATTTCTAAGCGGCTTCCCCGTTTTCAACATATGCTCAATTCTTTCTAATGTTTTACGTTCACCGAATAGTGAAAGAATAGCCTCACGTTCTAGATCTAATAGATATTGCTCTGTAACATATTGAGGTTCTGAAATATCTCCACCTGCCATGATATATCCTAATTTATTAGCAATTTTCTTATCATGTTCAGAAGCGTATCGCCCTTTTTCTAAACTATCTGTTCCTACTAAGAACATACCCAATGCCTGTTGACCTAATACCTTTACTTTTTGCGGTGACGGTTGTGTATAACCGTCTTCCAACATTTGTATTGCGTAGCGTTTGGCTGTTGCTATTTGTCTGTCAGCATTGACGACTACTATATCTTTACCTTGTTGGTAATATCCTAGATCAAAAGCTTCATATGCTGAGGTACCCACTTTTGCCATTGCAATATTGATAAATGCATCACGTAATTTGTTGAGTTTCACATCATCTTTTACCCAAAGATCAGAAACCCTTTTAGTCATTTCTTTTGAGCCGGCACCAGCAGGAATGATACCCACTCCAAACTCAACCAAACCAGTATATGTTTCGGCAGCTGCGACTACTTTATCAGCGTGTAAACTCATTTCGCAGGCACCGCCAAAGGTCATTCCTCTAGGCGTTATAAGTGTTGGACAAGATGAATAACGCAAACGCATTACGGTATCTTGAAACATTTTAGTACCCATTGATAACTCATCATATTCTTGTTCAACTGCTAGCATAAATGCCATGGCTAAATTTGCGCCTACAGAGAAATTAGCTGCCTGATTTCCTAAAATTACCGCTTCATATTCTTGTTCTGCTAGATCAATACCCTTATTTACAGCTTCTAAAACACCAGCGCCAATAGTATTCATTTTAGATCGGAATTCGATATTTAAAACCCCGTCACCTAAATGCTGAATAGAAGCATCAGCGTTAGACCAAACTTGTGTAGCTTCACGAATATTGTCTAATATGATAAATGCATCTTGTCCGGGAATTTTTGTTGCTGCTTTTGCAGGAATATCATAATAATATTTAGCACCATCTTTTATAGTATAAAAAGAAGTAGTACCATTAGCAAGCATTTCGGTTACCCATTTATTTGGTGTAAACCCTTCAGCTTTCATCAATTCTATACCAGCTTCTACACCTATTGCGTCCCAAATTTGAAATGGACCATGTTCCCATCCAAAACCAGCTTTTAAAGCATCGTCTATTCTGTACAGTTCATCTGAAATCTCAGGAATTCTATTTTGAACATAAGCAAACAATGCAGTAAATATTTTACGATAAAATTCACCTGCTTTATCTTTTCCTTTAACTAATACTTTAAAACGATCAACAACTTTATCAATAGTTTTCGTTGCAGCTAATGTCGCAAATTTTGGTCTTTCTGCTAGGCTATATTCTAATGTATTAAGGTTTAATGCATGAATTTGTTTTTTACCTTTTTCATCGGTAACTTTTTTATAAAAACCTTGTCTGGTTTTACTTCCTAACCATTTGTTTTCCATCATTTTATTTACATAATCAGGAATTGCAAAAGAATCGTGCATTTCATCATCAGGGCAATTGTCAGCAACACCGTTCGCAGTGTGAACTAAAGTATCTAAACCAACTACGTCAACAGTTCTAAAAGTTGCAGATTTTGGTCGACCAATAACCGGACCTGTCAATTTATCAACTTCTTCAACGGTTAATCCCATTTCTTTCACAACATGAAATAAACTCATAATACCGAAAATACCTATACGGTTTCCAATAAATGCAGGAGTATCTTTAGCTAGTACCGAAGTTTTACCTAAGAATTTTTCGCCATACATCATTAAGAAGTCAGTTATCTCTTGATCACATTTAGGACCGGGCACAACCTCAAATAATTTTAAATACCTTGGTGGATTAAAAAAGTGAGTTACAGCAAAATGTTTTTGAAAATCTTCACTTCTTCCTTCGTTCATAAATTTAATAGGAATACCGGAAGTATTAGATGTTATAAGTGTTCCGTCTGTTCTGTATTTTTCAACATTTTCAAAAACTATCTTTTTGATATCTAAACGTTCAACCACCACTTCAATAATCCAATCTACATCAGCAATCTTATGCATATCATCTTCCATATTACCGGTTGTAATACGAGAAGCAAATTTTGTACTATATATAGGTGAAGGTTTTGATTTTAGTGAAGCATTTAAACTGTCATTTACCAATCGGTTACGAACACTTTTATCTTCTAGAGTTTTTCCTTGTGCCTTTTCTTTGTCAGTTAATTCTCTGGGTACAATATCTAACAATAACACTTCAATGCCAATATTGGCGAAGTGACATGCAATACCGGAACCCATGATTCCTGAGCCAAGAACTGCTACTTTTTTTATTGATCTTTTTTTCATGTGTTTATATTTATTGTTTTTTAAAGGTTCCCGAGGCTTCGGGACTGTTCGCTCCCGAAGCCTCGGGAGTCATTCCCTTAGGTGTTATCCCGAAGCTTCGGGATTAACATGCTCGTTTCATTTATCGTTTATTTATTTTTTATACGGCTTTACGTTCAATAGTATTAAATATTAAGCGCTCGGATATTAAATTATTTATTTTTTCAGTTACCTCAAAAAAATTATTTATTTTTTCTTCAGAAATATGTGCTCTTATTTTTTCATTGAATATAAGTACAGATTCTTTAGAGATCTTTCTCATTTCTTTTCCATAATCTGTTAATTTTATAAGTACGCTTCTACCATCTTCCGGGTTCTTTTCTCTATAAATAGCACCATTTTCTTCCATGGTCTTTAAAATTCTAGAGAGGCTGGTTGGTTCCATTCCCATTTGAGGTCCTAAGGCTGTTGATGGCGTTCCGTTTTCATAGTCAATATTTAACAAAACAAAAGCTGTTGCCATGGTGCTATCATGTTTTGAAGCTTGTTCATTGTACATTTTTGCAACTGCCTGCCAAGTGGCTCTTAGAGCATGGTCAATTGAGGTTTCTTTTTGCATGTTCAAATATACAAAAAAATACTATGCGCGCATAATAAATTTATATTAATTTAAAATGTAACATTTGGTCATCTTTTGAGTCAAATTAATATCTTTACAAAAATTTGAATTTTATATATGAACAACTTATTAGTTGCTGAAAATATTATTAAGAAGTATGGAGATTATACTGCTCTTAATAATGTTTCTATTGAAGTTCCACAGGGCAGTATTTTTGGTTTATTAGGACCTAACGGAGCTGGTAAAACTACCTTGATACGAATTATCAATCAAATTACAATGCCAGATGAAGGGCTAGTTACTTTAGACGGTGAAAAACTCCATCCTGATCATATACGAAATATAGGTTATTTACCAGAAGAACGTGGATTGTATAAATCTATGAAAGTAGGTGAGCAGGCATTGTATTTAGCTCAATTAAAAGGATTGACCAAAGCACAGGCTAGAGAACGCTTAAAATATTGGTTCGATAAGTTTGGAATTGGTGATTGGTGGAACAAAAAAGTTCAGGAACTATCCAAAGGGATGGCACAGAAAATTCAATTTATTGTAACTGTATTGCATCAACCTAAATTATTGATTTTTGATGAACCTTTTAGTGGTTTTGATCCGATTAATGCAAATTTAATAAAAGATGAGATTTTACAATTACGAGATGAAGGAGCTACCATTATTTTTGCTACCCACCGTATGGAATCAGTAGAAGAAATGTGTGATCATATTGCTTTGATACACGAATCAAATAAAATTCTTGATGGAAAATTAATTGATATTAAAAGGGAATATAAATCTAATATATATGAGGTTGGTTTGTTGACAGATAATAAAGAAGCAACCGAAAATTATTTAAAAGAAAAATTTCAACTTTCTGAAGCAACTTTTAAAACCATAAATGACGAAGTGAAATATAATATTAAAATTGAAGAAGGTCAATCAGCTAATCAACTCATTTCTCATTTAACCTCAAAAGGACAGCTTACACATTTTGTAGAAGTAATTCCAAGTGTAAACGATATTTTTATCCAAACAGTTCAAAACAATTAAGTATGAATCATTTATCTCTAATTACCAAAAGAGAATATCTTAATAAGGTGAAAAATAAGTCGTTTATTGTCATGACTTTTTTAAGTCCGCTTATCATGGTGGCCTTATTTGCACTAATAGCATATTTAACACAATTAAATAATGATAAAGTTAGAGTCATTTCAGTACTTGACGAAAGTAATTTGTTTGCTTCAGATTTTAAGAGTACAGAAAACACTAAATATGATATATTGATCAATATTACCTTAGATGATGCTAAAAAAATAGTTCAAGAGTCTGAAAACTATGGTTTATTATATATTCCAAAAGGGGATAGTATTGATGCCATTGCAGATAAGATAAAATTTTATTCAGAAGATTCTCCTTCTTTAATAGTAATGGAAAAAATTGAAGGAACCATAGAAGATAAGGCCAGGAATATTAAATTGAGAAATTCAGGTTTAGATCCTGATTTGATCAGTAAATTAAAAGTAAACATCAATACCAATTTAGAAACTTTTGATGGTGTTAAAACTTCAAAATTAGGGAGTGGTTTAAAATTAGCCTTTGGTGGAGTTGCAGGTTATTTGCTATTTATGTTCATTATAATATATGGTAATATGATCATGCGTAGTGTCATTGAAGAAAAAACCAGTAGAATTATTGAAATCATTATCTCATCGGTTAAGCCAATACAATTATTATTGGGAAAAATATTTGGTACTTCATTAGCAGGAATCACACAATTTTTGATTTGGGTAATTCTTGGAAGTGTTTTAATGATGGTTGTATCAGCTGTTTTCGGAATTAATATGAGTGAAGGTCAAATGGCGCAACAAGAGGTTTTAAATCAAGTTTCAAATAATCCGGCAATGCAACAAGAACTGGATTTAGTAATTCAAGAAATGTTGAATTTACCATTGGCAAACTTGGTTATCATGTTTATTCTATTTTTTATCGGAGGTTATTTATTATACGGTTCATTATATGCAGCAATAGGAGCAGCAGTTGATAATGAAACAGATACGCAACAATTTATGATGCCACTATTAATGCCTTTAATGTTAGCCATATATGTAGGCTTTTTTACGGTGATCGAAAATCCACATGGTACAGTATCACAAATATTTTCATATATACCATTTACTTCTCCGGTGGTTATGTTAATGCGTATACCATTTGGCGTACCTATTTGGCAGCAGCTACTTTCAATCGCAATATTATTCGGAACATTTTTTATGACTGTCATGTTTGCAGCTAAAATTTACAGAGTAGGAATTCTAATGTATGGTAAAAAACCTAGTTATAAAGAATTGATTAAATGGCTGAGATATTAGTACATTTACTGACAATAAGATAACATGGAAAAATTAAGAGATTTTTTTAATTATTCATTTGCCTTTGGTAACGAAATTCATATTACAGTGAAAGCAATTTTGATTGTAATATTAACTTTATTTATGGCTTCGTTTGTTATAAGGCTACTAAAAAAACTGATTACAAAAAAATTGCCAGAAGACGATAAATTGAAATTCGTTTCATTGTTTTCTTATGTAAAGTGGTTTGTATATGTTGTCATTTTTTTAATGACATTGCATAATATGGGTATTAATGTTACAGCAATTTTTGCAACCTCTGCAGCATTATTAATAGGTATTGGTTTGGCATTACAAACCTTTTTTCAAGATATAATTTCGGGTATATTTATTTTAGTAGATCAATCGGTTCATGTAGGTGATATTATTGAATTAGATGGTAAAGTAGGCAGGGTAGTTGAGATTAGACTAAGAACCACTAGAGCAGTTACTTTTGATAATAAAGTATTGGTAATACCCAATCATTTATACTTAACAAATACATTGTTTAATTGGACTGAAAACGGAACAGCTACCAGAGAAAGTATTACTGTTGGTGTAGCTTATGGCAGTGATACAGTATTAGTTAAAGAGCTATTATTAGTAGTTGCAAAAGAGAATAAAGATGTTTATAGCCACCCTGAACCAACGGTATTTTTTACTGATTTTGGAGAAAGTTCTTTAGATTTTAAATTGGTATTTACATTAAATGATAGTTTTAAAGCAGCCATACCAAAAAGTGATATTCGTTTCGCGATCGATAAAAAGTTTAGAGAACATAATATTTCTATACCATTTCCGCAAAGGGATATACATATTATAAAAGGAAACGTTTAGTCATTATTATGAGTTTGAAGAGTAGAATTGTGAGTTAGAAGAAGGAAACTAGAAGCAGGATACAGGAATCAGGATATGAAAAATAAGATTTATGAGACGTCATAATTTTAAAAAACTACAAATTTGGACAGAGAGTATGAATCTTATTGATGATACATATAATTTTACGTCTAAATTGCCAGACTATGAGAAATTTGGATTACGAAGCCAATTGAATAGATGTTCAGTTTCAATAGCATCTAATATTGCTGAAGGAACAAGTAAAAAAACGAATAAACATTTTAAAACATTTCTTGAAACAAGTTTAGGTTCTGCTTTTGAATATGAAACACAATTAATAGTATGTTTTCGTCAAAAGTTTATATCAGAGGCATTATATAAAGAGTTAGAGATTAAAATAAATATAATCCAAAAGAAAATTTCAAACTTTATTGATAGTTTAGGTAATTAAAGTCTTGGCTCCTGTCTCTTGAGTCTTGATTCAAAATCTATTAATAAACAAACATATCAACAACAAAGTATGAGCAAAATATTAATCATAGAAGATGAAGCTGCTATTCGCAGGGTATTAAAAAAAATTATTAGTGAAGAAAATGATTCCTATCAAGTTGAAGAAGCTGAAGATGGTCTTGCCGGAATGGAACTTATCAAAAATAATGATTACGATTTGATATTGTGTGATATTAAAATGCCAAAGATGGATGGTGTTGAGGTATTAGAAAGAACACAAAAGATAAAACCTGAAATTCCAATGTTGATGATTTCCGGTCATGGCGATTTAGATACAGCTGTGAATACCATGCGTATGGGCGCTTTCGACTATATTTCTAAACCACCCGACCTAAACAGATTACTCAATGCAGTACGTAATGCATTAGATAAAAAAAGTTTAGTTGTTGAGAACAAGAAGCTTAAGAAAAAGGTGAGCAAAAATTATGAGATGATTGGTGAAAGTAAAGCCATTACTCATATAAAAGAAATTATAGAAAAAGTAGCAGCTACTGATGCCAGAGTTTTAATTACAGGTGCAAACGGAACGGGAAAAGAGTTGGTTGCACATTGGTTACATGAAAAAAGTGAACGGTTTAAATCTCCAATGATTGAAGTGAATTGTGCGGCAATTCCGTCAGAATTAATTGAAAGTGAATTATTTGGTCATGTAAAAGGCTCGTTTACCGGTGCTAATAAAGATAGAGCAGGTAAGTTTGAAGCAGCAAATACAGGTACTATTTTTTTAGATGAAATTGGTGATATGAGCCTGTCTGCACAAGCCAAAGTATTACGTGCATTACAAGAAAATAAGATTAGCAGGGTTGGTAGTGATAAAGATATTAAAGTGAATGTTCGAGTTGTTGCGGCTACCAATAAAGATCTAAAAAAAGAAATAGCTGAAAATAGATTCCGTGAAGATCTATACCATAGACTAGCTGTAATATTAATTGATGTGCCGTCATTGAATGATAGACGTGAAGATATTCCGTTATTGATTAATTATTTTGCTAAAAAGATTGCTGAAGAACAGGGTAATGCTGTAAAATCATTTTCTGATAAAGCTGTCAAAAAGTTACAAGAATATGATTGGACAGGAAACATTCGTGAATTGCGAAATGTGGTTGAACGCTTGATCATTCTTGGTAATGCTGAAGTTTCTGAAGAAGATGTAAAGTTATTTGCGAGTAAATAAGAGCAAATTATATCAAATAAAAGTTATCATAAAAAAAATTATGACTATCGGATTACTTGCATAAGTGCTAAATATTTAGTATCTTACTGACCTTAAATTAGTTAAAGATGAAGATTCGAGATTTTTTCAAGAGATTCCCCGATGAGACGAGTTGCAAGACTCATT
>JAKISU010000071.1 GCA_021648445.1 Flavobacteriaceae bacterium | reverse complement strand
TTAGAAAGCAAGTAATACATTTTCTAGATAATGAAATATGGAAAGAAGAAGAGTTTGAGAAAATACTCTCAGATAAATTTCAAATTATTAAACCCGATTTTTCGGGTTCCTATGTGTAGTGAGTATATTGCTGGGTTATTATTTGTAGGAATACCGTAATAAACACGTTCTTTAGGGTTTTTAGAAGATTTTAAATCATTAAATATTTTTTTGATCTTTTTTTCAGTTTCTAAAACATCAAAATCACCTACCAATACCAATGCCATCAAATCCGGTCGATACCAATCTCTATAAAATCTTTTTAAGGCATCATATTTTGAATTCATAATAACGTCTAACGATCCTATAGGAATTCTTTTGGCATATCTTGATTTATTGGTCAGTACCGGAATGGATAGATAATACATACGCATTCTAGCTCCACTTCTTGCCCTTAACTCTTCAGCAACCACACCTCTTTCATTATCAATTTCGGCATCGTCGAATGTAATGCCATCAGCCCAATCACGTAATACCTGAAGGCTGGTGTCAAAAATTTCTATATTATCTGTTGGTACTGATAATTTATAGACCGTTTCATCAAAACCGGTATGTGCATTTAGATCGGCTCCAAACTCTACCCCTAGATTCTGTAAATAGTCTATCAGTTCATTTTTTTTAAAGCTTTTTGTGCCGTTAAAAGCCATATGTTCTACAAAATGAGCAAGCCCTAATTGGTCTTCATCTTCTAAAATAGAACCTGCATTAATAACCAATCGTAATTCAGCTTTATTATCAGGTTTTGTGTTTTGTTTGATATAATAGGTAAGTCCATTGTCTAATTTACCCATTTTAACTGTTGGATCAATGGGAATCTCTGAGTTAAGGTTGTTAATATCAAAAGTAACGGTTTGCGCCAAAAGCGAAAGGCTGTATAACCATAAAAAAGAGACTATAATTATTTTAAGGTATTTCATTATTGAAAGATTTAAGTATCTAAATTTCTACAATTTTCAGTAGAAAATAAGCAAGAGTATTTTATAATTCTTTTTCTAAACAATTTTCCCTAACGATTCATATTTATTCGTGAGACTCTAAAAAATTAATTTCGATTTTTTAGTTAGTCGAACCTGCCTATGCCGGCAGGCAGGCTAATCCCACTTCCTGTGCTGAACTTGTTTCAGTATCTAGCGGGATCTCGGTTTAATACCTCGGCCCTTGGGTCGATTCCTATTTATTGGATCCAATCCCGAGACTTCGGGAGCCTTGGGGTTTAATATCCTTTATTTCATTGACAGTTTTTTTAAAATTAGACATCTATACATCGGGTTATTAACCCGACAGACATAAGACGAAAAGACATAAGACTGTAAGACTTTTATTTTTAACAAATTAAAAATATTTTAATATTGGTTAATTGCCACCACTAATATTTAAAATTTGTATTGTTTTTAAACTTTATAATAATAACGTATTATATTGAAATGCAATTAATTATATGTTTTTTTTGCAATTATTTGAATTCATTTTTTGAGTTTTGTATTTTGTGCTTTAAAATTTGTTATTTGCAATTTACAACCCACTAAAAACAACATAGAACCAAAATTTAATTAGAAACTTTTACAAATTTTAATTCTTTTAAAAAATAGAGCTATAAACCATTTAAAATTTACAGCCCTATCCACTAATTCAAATAATCAAATGAATGACCCCGCAGCAAGCTGACGAGGTATCAAGCGGAAAAAATATTTTTAGATTAATGAAAACCTAAGGTTTTCAAACTTTCCACTTTTACCCCGAGGCAAGCCTCGAGGAATTCTTTAGATTCAATTTACAAAAACATATAATTTTTATTCATAACCGGGGTTTTGATCGGCTAATGTAAGTGCACCATTAGCATTAATTTCATTTTGAGGTATTGGTAATATATATTGATTCACACTTGTAATTTCAGTTTTTAAGGTCATTGCTTTGTCAAAACGTATGGAGGCAAACCATTCACTACCATTTTCAAAGGCTAATTCTCTTGCTATTTCGTTAAAAATATCATCTTTAAGCTCATCAATGGTCAATGCAGGAGAATCTCCAATTCCGGCACGATTTCTTATGATATCTAAAGGTACTTTACTTGTCGCAAGGTCTGCTCCGCTAAAAGCCAAACCTTCAGCTTGTATCAAATACATTTCAGCTAGTCGCATAAAATAAGTAGGGCGAAAAGTAGCTTCATGGTTTACTTTTAAAACTGTTTCTCCATCATAAGTAGACGCTTCTCTGGGGTCACCTGTCATAAGCATAGGAAACCACGAAGTTGTACTGGCTCTACCTCTATAGAATCGTTTTCTGTTATTTTGGTCAGCCTCAGAATTTTCATCTCTAAAGTTCATCAAGATCATTTCAGAGGAGTTTAAACCATTATCGAAAACAGCTGCAAAACTACCTTCTAAATTTCTAGTGCCATCATTGATCACTTCTTCTGCTAAAGTTGCAGCCTCAGCATACATTCCTTGAAAAAGCAATACTTTGGCTTTTAATGCTTTGGCAGCAGTTTTAGAAGCTCTATAGGTAACAGAAAAATCCGGAGCATTGGCAATGGCAAAATCGAGATCTGACATAATTTGTATATAACATTCAGCAACAGTATTTCTTGCTTTATTTCTAGTTACAAAATTTGCAGACTCTGTTCTTAAAATAATACCTAAGTTACTGTTTAGATCATAAAATTGACCATAATACCTTAACACATCAAAAGTTGCCATAGCCCGTAAAAAATGAGCTTCTCCAATAATTTCTGCTTTGGTATTGCCTGTAAATTCATTATCAGGCAATCCACCCGTTAAGGTAATTGTAATATTGGAAAGATTAATGAGTTCATAAAAAGTTATCCAGAATGAGTTATTTGCTCCATTACCAGGTCTCAAGTCATTTTCCTTAAATGAGTTACCAAAAAATCCAAATCCGCTCATTGAACCGGTCAATGTGCTGGGAATTTCTTCTATAAGTTCATAGTAAGCGTTACTAGTTCTTGAAACTAATCTACTATATGCACCATTTAATAATGCCTTGGCATCGTCTTGATTTTGTACTACATTTTCAGATACTAAATTATTTGGTGGGTCATTATCTAACACATCAGTTAATTCACAAGAAGTTATCAAAAAGAATAGACCCAATACTATTGATAATTTTTTATTCATAAAACCTATATATAATTGATAATGTTTCCTACCCCTTTCCAAAGATTCGGAATAGGAATGAAATTTGCTGTTATTTTTCTTTAAAAAGTTCATAATTGTTATATTTTTAATTTAAAATCCTATTCTTATACCAGCTGTAAATACTTTAGCAAGTGGAAAAGCATTATTATCTCTCCCTGAAGCTAAATCATTATTGAAGACAGAAGTAGCTTCAGGATTGGCACCCGGATAATTCGTTATTGTAAACAGGTTTTGAGCCACTACAAATATAGAAGCACTCTTTAGAAATGTTTGATCTAATACTTTTCTTGAAAAAGCATAATTAAAGTTAAGTGCTCTTAATCGTAAGAATGATGCATCATATAAATATTGACTTGATGGTCTATCGTTATTATTTGGGTCTCTATAAACACTTCTTGGTATATTTGTATTTGTGTTTTGAGGTGTCCAAGCATTTAATACCAAAGCAGCTTTGTTTTCATCTCTAAAAGTAACAAAATTAGTGCTTCTAGCTAATCTTTGATTTAACAGTTCATTACCCACAGAATAGGTAAATTGAGCAGAAAGGGTAAAGCCTTTATAGCTCCAACTACTATCAAAGCCTCCAAAAAAATCAGGTTGTGTATCACCAATTACTTGTTGGTCAAGAATGGTAACTCTACCATCAGGTACTCCATCAGGACCTGTTATATCTCTAAATTTTAGATCACCGGGAGCAGTTCCTTCAACTTGATAAAAACCGGTAGGAGATACTGTATTTAAAGCATCTATTTCAGCTTGTGTTTGAAAAATGCCTTCTGATACATAGCCAAAAATCAACCCTATCGGATCACCTTCTCTAAGCCTTCCGGCAGTCCCAAATCCTGTTACAATCCCATCTTCGTTCTTAAAGTCATCCGAAATTCTGGTAAGCTTATTATTATTATTAGTGATATTAAATGATAGATTCCAATTAAAATTATCTGTTCTAATAATGTCTCCACCTAACATTAATTCAAGACCTCTGTTTGAAATTTCAGCTACATTAGCTATTATAGAGCTAGATCCTGTACTTCCCGGAGTACGAACGGAAAATAATACATCTTTGGTGTCTTTGGTATAATAACCTAGTGCACCTAATAATCTATTTTTTAAAAATGAAAAGTCTAATCCTAAATCAAACTGTCTACTCGTTTCCCACTTTAGACCATTATTACCCAATTGATCTAAAATTACAGCAGGGTCTCCGCCATAAAAATATGTACTAAATAGTGTTCTCCAAGCAAAATCTCCAAAACTTTGTCGACCAGATGTTCCTATACTCATCCGTAATTTTAACTCATCTATAAAGGTACTATTTTCTAAAAAAGATTCATTTGATATCCTCCATGCTACTGCCATAGAAGGAAAGAAAGCATATTGGTTATCAACAGCAAATTTTGAAGATCCGTCAACTCTACCTGTTAGTGTTAAATAATACCTATTATCATAATCATAATTAAATCTACCTAAATAAGATGCCAATCCTGAACCCGATTCAAATGATGAGCCATTCGTAAATACAGTAGCACTGGAAACATTGGTAAGTACATCATTAAAAAAACCTTCTCCCCAAGCCTTTACGTTTGAACTTTTGTTCTTTATAAATTCAGCACCCAGTAGAGCATCTACTTTATGTTTATTAAATAATTTACTATAGCTTAAGGTATTTCGCCATGTGGTTTCTACCCTCCTACTTCTACTTTCTTGTGCATAACCATCTCCTTCATCATTTGTAAAGAAAGATAGCCCTCCTCTATTAGTAAATTTTGGATAAAAGCTATATTGATTACCGGTATTATAGTTTATCAAGAAAGATGTTTTAAAATTTAAGCCTTCTGCTAATTTTAACTCTGCAAATAGGCTACCTATTAGTAGTAATGATTCATTAGTATTTATTGCTTTTGAAAGTGCTACAGGGTTTTGAAAAATAGATCTTGATCTAGTAAAGTTACCATCTTCATCATATATCGGTATATCCGGTCTATAAGTATATAATAGATCTGTAAGACCCGAGTCATTAGATGTCTGATCTGTTTGGGATATTATTAAATCTGTACCAAATCTTAGGGCATCGTTAACTTGCGTATCTAAATTTACACTAAAAGAATATCTATCAAAGTTAGAGTTATCAAATACACCATTATTTTGATTAATACCTACAGAAGTATTATATCTTGTTTTTTTAGAACCACCACGTACACTAAAATTAAACGTTTTTGTAACCGGGTTTCCGCGACTTACTTCATCTTCCCAATTGGTATCAGCATCACCAAAATAAGAGCCATCTAAAACACTTTGCGCAAAAGAATTATTTGAAGTTCCGTTCTCAACGGCAGTAGTCCAAACTTCTCTAAATTGTGCAGCATTAAGTACCTCTAAAGTTTGGGCGTTTTGTGTACTATATGAATAACCGGCATTAAAAGTAGGAGCAGTAGCATATGCTCCTCGTTTAGTCTCTATAATAATCACACCGTTTGCAGCTCTAGAACCATAAATAGCAGTAGCAGAAGCGTCTTTTAAAATACTGATAGATGCTATATCTTCCGCATTAATATTACCTAGAGGTGTGCTTAAACCTTGTTGATCTAAGTTGTCTCCTAATACACCTCCTTCACTTCCTCCAATGGGTATATTACTTTCTGCTTCTATTGGTACTCCGTTAATTACAAATAAGGGCTGGTTAGAACCAAAAAGTGAAGTCGTTCCTCTAATTCTAATTCTTGATGCAGCTCCCGGTTGCCCATTACTGCTTTCTACACTAACACCTGCCACTTGACCTTGCAGTGCATTATCTAAATTTACTGTTGGTGCTTGATTGGTAATATTTTTTATAGTAACAACACCTACAGAGCCTGTTAGTGCTTCTTTTTTTACGGTACCATAACCAATCAATACTACTTCATCAAGAGAAGCAGTGTCTGTTTTTAGTTGAACATTTATGGTTGATCTATCGTCAATTTCAACTTCGATAGTTTTATAACCAATAAATGTAATTACCAAGGTTGTGGCATCATCGGGTGCTGTAAGGCTGTATTTACCGTCAAAATCGGTACTCGTACCTATATTGGTACCTTTGACAATTATTGTTGCGCCGGGTAAAGGTTCTCCACTTTCATCAGTTATAAGCCCGCTAATTTGTTGTTGGAGTATTAATGTACGCAGCGAATTTTTATACTGAAGTACAACCGGTTTTTGTACTTTTTTAGTAAGTACTATTTGTTTATTAACAACTTCATAAGTAATATTAGAATTTGCCAGCAGTATGTCTAATATTTTTTTTATGGACTGTTTTTTTACATGTATGCTTACCTTTTTATTAAAATTAAAAATAGCATTGTTATAAAAAATATTGAATTCTGTTTTTTTCTCAATTTCATCAAACACATTTTCAATAGAAGTATTGGTGAGGTCTAATGATATTTTTGTTTTTTGAGAATAGGTATTGGCATTAATTTGAAACAACGCAATAAAAAGTAATAGGGTCGTTAATTTCATTTTTAAATCGAATTTTAATTTGACAACATCAAGAATGTGTATCAAGCTATATTTTTTCATATTTTTGTAAAGATTTAAGAATTGGTTGTACGATTTTTAAATTATTTTTCTTGATCGGATAATGTTACCGCATTTTCCGATCATTTTTTTAGTGAAACTCTAAAAAATTAATTTCAATTT
Source organism: Flavobacteriaceae bacterium (assembly GCA_021648445.1). GTDB lineage: Bacteria > Bacteroidota > Bacteroidia > Flavobacteriales > Flavobacteriaceae > Aureibaculum. The sequence goes on along the minus strand of JAKISU010000071.1, from coordinate 8,127 downwards.
TTTAGTTAGTTGAACTAATCCCGTTTTCCTGTACTGAACTTGTTTCAGTATCCCGGGTTTGATACCATTTACGAAATTTCATGTCATAGTTTTTTGTTTTAGGGATTGATAATTATATTATTTTTATCTTTTTTATAACTAAATGTAATTGTTCTTTTAAAGGTGTTTAATACTTCATCAATATTTTCAATTTCAAACCTTCCGGTAAATCTTTCATTTTTCAGCTTGGTATTCTTATTTACTATACTTACATCATAATGCCGTTCTAATTTTCTAATGATCGTATTAAAATTTTCATTTTTAAAGAGTAATACACCATCTATCCACGCTATATGGCTACTTATATCAACTTGATCTGTGTTTATTTTTTGTTCGGCTTTAACATAAGAAGCTATCTGGTTGGGCTTTAAATTATTTTGAAGGTCATCATCATCAGCATTCATTGTTTTATATACGCTGACACTTCCTTCTACAAGTACTACTTTGATAGATGCTTCATTATCATAGGAAGATATATTGAATTGTGTTCCGAAAACTTTAGTACTTATATCGTTGGTATTTACAATAAAGAAATCGTTTTTGTTTTTTGCGACAGTAAAATAACCTTCACCCTCTAAAAAAACTTCTCTACTGTTTCCTTTAATAAATTTTACAGGATATTTAAGTGAAGAGCCTGAATTGAGATACACTTGAGAACCATCAGATAATACTACTTGAAACTTTTTACCATAAGGCACGCGTAATGTATTAAAAACTAGCTTTTCATTACTAACATCATTTTCTATGTCATTATATAGTAACTTATCTTCTTTTTGCTGTGCAATAATAGTTCCATCAGCATTTATCATAAACTGTTGTGTTGTTTGTCGGATGATTTTAGTAGTACCATCATCAAATTCTATGGTTACCTGATTTATAGTTGGTTCAACTTTGTTTGTATATTTATAAAAAACTACTGATGATAAGGTAATACCTATAAATATTGCAGCATATTTCAACAATGCATACCTTTTTTTATTCTTATACCTTTTGATTAGTTGATTATTTTTATTAAAACCTTTTTCAAGTATTTTAGATTGTATTTGTAACCAAATATGGTCTTCTTTATGCTTTGAAATATTTTTTATAGCATCAGAATTCCATGTATCATGAATTAGCTTTTCTAATTCTTCAAGTTCATTAGATTTTAAATAAGTTTCTAAAAAGCTTATTTCTTCTTTAGTACATTTGTCTGATGCCAATTTTTTTACTATATTTTTTAGATTCATTTTCATAATAATATTCTAAAACTTATTGTATTACAATTGAAAAAATGAATAGTACTAGTTTTAAATGTTAAAATTTAAAAAAAAATTGATTCTCGGCTATATTATTATGGTATAAAGCAATTTTTGGTACTGAAATATTCAAACCTCGTAGTGCAACGGGTTTTTGTCATTCAGAGCGCAGTGCAACGGAGCGAAGAATCTCAATATATGTCCGTAGATCTTCAGTTGTTTTGATTCCGATTGCAATAGGGGTTATCGTGACTCCTTCTGAATGACATTCTGCTGTCATTCAGAACGCAGTACAACGGAGCGAACCTGCCCCGCCTCAGGAGGGGCAAAGCAGGGAATCTTAAAGTTTTGGATAAATGCACAATCTATATCAGCATTTTTAACCCTTCCGCTCACGCTAAAGCGTGACCACCTCCCCTTGATCCCGATAGCTATCCGGGAGGGAAGGAACTCGATTCTAACTATTTAGAATAAATATAGGCTCTAAAACTCCTCTTATACCAAACCTCGGGACTGAATGACAAAAAACCTTAACTTAATGACATTGCAGGAGAGGCAGGTTCGTGTCAAAAGTTTTTAGTCCCGAGTTCGGGATAAAGCGAAATACACTAAAATACATACCTGCCCGACGGCAGACGGAGCTTTAACTACATTTGTGACCAATAAAAAGTTTGTTAAAAAGGTGGGGTAGCGTGAATTACTAAAAAAATAACGAGTTTGCATTTTTTTTTATAAAACTCATTGCAGTACTAAGATGAGATGAAACGGTATTTTTAGAAACATTTAATATCTGAGCAATTTCTTCATAGGTCAACCCTTGAAAACGATACATTTTAAATACTTCTTGTTGTTTTTTAGGAAGTTTGTCAACTAAATCATTAATTTTTTTGAGTTGTTTATTCTTATCATCTTCATCATTTGTAATATTATGATTGTTGTTTACTTTATATTGAGTAAGAAATTTGAGTTCATTTGTTTTTTTTCTAAAATGATTGAATACCAAGTTTTTTGTTAAAGTAAAGAGTTGCTGTTCAATAGGTATTTGTGTAGAAATGCTATCTTTATTTCTCCAAAGTCTTAAAAAAACTTCTTGAGTAATATCGTCTATTAAACTATCATCATTGATATATTTACGAATTACATGATATACTTTCTTATAATGCAATCTATATACTTCTTCTAAAGCACTAATATCTCCTTTAATAAGTTTAGATTGTATAGACATATAACTTTAATTAATGGCGCTAAAATAATCTTTTTTTTGAAATTGATTAGAGGGTAAGTGTGGGTACATGATAAATTTGTCAAGAATGCTGATACTTCGACTAGCCTGTCTTGAGCATCTCAACTTCGCTCGATATAAACTTCGTCGAAAGGCTCGGCACAAGTTCTGCTAGTTTTTTATGGTTTAACGCAGGTCTTTCTTGATAAAATCAGCCTTTACCTGCAGACAGGTTTGTTTAGTAAATACCAAATAAGTTCCAAAAACTAATCTGAATTTTACCTCACCCGTAATCACATTTAGGCACTGTTAAGAAATAACTGATACATTTTAGCTTGTTCTTTTGCCCTTTTACTGCGTTAAAATCTTTAACTATAGCGATGCTATGCTTTGCCAATGCGCCAACAGGCTCGTTCGCTAAAAATGTCTGCAAGACATTTTATTCACACACTCTTATTTTTTTTATAGGAGTTCATCTGTTCGCTTCGCTCGGGTCTTAACGCTCTGCCCTGCCTTGAAAAAGAATAAAATTACTTTGTTAATTCTGCACCATTTATTCCTTAACAGTGCCTTAGCGATTACGATCCGCCTGAGGCGGAAGAGGTGAATAGGAAACCCCGATGCAGAGCATCGAGGAAATTCTTTAGATTAGCATTCGGTTATTAATTCAAATCTTTTTCTTAAACAGTAGTTTTTCTTGATCCTCTTTTGTGTTTTCTTTTTCTTTTTTCGGAAATTCCAAGCCTGTACTATTATACGTTGTTCCATAAGTTACAGCTGCTGCATATACTTGATTGATCGCACTTAACACTCCATCTTTATCTAACTGTTTTAACGGATGTATAAAAACTGACCATAAAACCTCTTCAGAAATAGCATACTTAACATCTAATGCTGTATGAAAATTTGCTTCCATTAATTTAAGCATATCTTGAAAAGCCAATTCTTTTTGTTTAATAATAGGAGACATAATACGCATCCTGTTATTTTTTTCATCAGTAATACAAACTAAAATTCTATCCTTTATCATAAATTGCCAGTTACCTGTATTACCTCTAAGGCTATCTGCAACAACATAAATGATCTTTTCCAGATCACTATTATTCATATTTTGAGATTGTACTGAAAAAGTAATAGTTAATGACAATACAGTAATTAATATATAGAGGTTCTTCATCTGATAAAAATTTAAGGTCTATAGAGTATGTCTTACTTATAAAAGATTCCTTACCAAATATACCGTATTAATTTTAGTAAAGTATGTAAACCCATGCATTTTGGGGTATTTATGTTTTATCAATACATTTTAACGGTAAGGCAGGCAAGTAAATTTTCAACAAATTATTACTTCTCGATACAGTTTTTCTCTGAAAAACCACTCGAAGTGACATCCCTATTAATAATTAATTGTATGTCCATTATTCACGTTAAATACCAAATAACTATCTATGAATAATAAGTAAAAATCACACCTTCTAAGAAGGTGGCTTTGGAAAACCTCTAAAAGGGGCAATGAGCAACAAGATTTTAAACCGACCCAAAGAGACCTGTCAGGTTTTGATCCCGAAATATCGGGACTGACAGGTCTGAAAAAAATAGGCAAAGCCTAAAGCCTGTCCGCCTACGAAGGGAACATCACCACCAGCTAAACAGATGGTTTTTCAAGGTAAAATAAATTTCAAAAAAAATTAGAAACAGTTGTGATTTGTTAAGGGAACCTCTATTAATTGAATTTTGGTGATTTTTGTTTGTATTTCTAATCTTCTGTATATTTTTTAATTTTTATTATCTAACAAATGTTATAAATTACTATTTTTGACAAATCTTATTGAACAATGCAATTTAAGCATCCTGAAATTCTTTACGCTTTACTGCTACTTGTCATTCCAATTATCATTCATTTATTCCAATTAAGACGTTTTAAGAAAGTTGCTTTTACCAATATTAAGTTCTTAAAAGAAGTAGAACTTCAAACCAGAAAAAGTTCCAGATTAAAAAAATTGCTTATACTTTTTACCAGATTATTGTTATTTACAGCATTAATAATAGCTTTTGCTCAACCTTATTTAAGTAATATTAAAGATAGTAAGCCAACTGATACCTATATTTATTTAGATAATTCATTTAGTATGCAAGCAAAAGGTACTGATGGTGAGTTGTTGAAACGAGCGGTTCAAGATATTATTAGTGGTACTTCTTCTTTAGATAATATCCATTTGTTTACGAATAATGAAGTCTATAAAGATCTATCAGGAAAAGATATAAAAAATACTTTACTCTCTATAGATTACCATCCCGTGAAAATGGATATGAATGCTATTTTACTAAAAATGAAAAGCACTATACGTGACAAAAATACTTTAAATAATGTATTTTTAATATCTGATTTTCAATCAATTAATTTAAAAAATAAAATAAATATTGATAGTATTCATAATTATTATTTTACCAAATTATTAGCTACCAATGGAAATAATGTAAGTATTGATAGCGTCTATATAATAAGTCAGAATAATGAGTCAATTCATATTAAAGCAATTCTTAAAAGTTATGGTTTAAATGAGGGTAATTTATCAATTTCTTTGTTTAATGAAAATATTCTTGCCGGTAAATCAACAGTTACATTTACTGAAAATTTAATTACTGAAACTGATTTTAAGATTCCTAATACCAATATATTTACCGGAAAACTGCAAATTGATGATGGTTATCTAGATTTTGATAATGAATTATTCTTTACCATAAACAAAGCAAAAAAAATAAATGTCACCGCTATTGGAGAAAGCAATCGATTTCTTTCTAAAATTTATACCAATGACGAATTTAACTTTATTAGTACTTCAGTAAATAAGTTTGATTATAATACTATAGAAGAACAACGTCTCATAATACTAAATGAATTACAGAATATTCCAACCACATTAACTGGTGTACTAAAAGAATTTGTAGATGAAGGTGGTAGCTTGGTAATAATACCTCCGGTTGATATAGATCTAAGCACCTATTCCCCTACTTTAAGAACGTTTAAACTCGGGAGTCTATCTAATTCCGTTAAAACCGAGCTAGCAGTTTCAACGATTAATTTCTCTCATCCTTTATTAAAAGGTGTTTTTGAGAAAAAAATTAAAAATTTTCAATATCCAACTGTCAAGAGTTATCTTGACGGAAATTTCAGAAATGCATCCTCAATATTGAAATTTGAAAACAGCAAAAGCTTTATCTCACAAATACCTGTAAATAAAGGTGTTGTGTATTGGTTTTCAGCATCAATAGATACAAAAAATTCAAATTTTAAAAATTCTCCGCTTATTGTCCCCATATTTTATAATTTCGGATTATATAGTTCTAAACCTTCACAATTATATTATACTATAGGTAAAGAGAATACAATTGAGATCAATGCGCAGCTTAGTAAGGATGAAGTAATACATTTAACAACAGCTGAAGAAGATTTTATTCCGCAACAACAAATAGCTGCTAAAAAAGTTACAGTTATGACAGCATCCAATCCTGTTAAGAATGGTTTTATCAATGCACAGCACAATGAGAAAATAATAAAAACTTTGGCTTATAATTATGATAGAATAGAAAGTGATTTATCGTATATAGCTATAAAAGAACATTTAAAAGAAGCCTCAAATATTACACATATCAATTCAGTAACTGAGGCTTTTACCACTGTATCAGAAAAATACAAAACAACCAATTTATGGCAGTTATTTTTAATACTGGCATTATTATTTTTAGCAGTAGAAATATTTTTACTTAAATTTCTAAAACCATGAATATACTTATAAAGTCAGCAAAAATAATTGATACAAGCAGTAAGTTTCATCAAAAAACACGTGATGTTTTAATTGAAAATGGAAAAATTTCTAATATTGCTGCTAACATTAAAAATCCAAAGGGATATAAAGAGGTATCACTTAAAAACTTACATATTTCAGCAGGATGGTTTGATACAAGCGTTTCTTTCGGAGAGCCCGGTTATGAAGAACGTGAAACCATCTTAAACGGATTAAAAGTAGCAGCTAAAAGCGGATTTACAGCCGTGGCATTAAATGCAAATACAAATCCGTTTATAGATAATAAATCAGCTGTTGAGTTTTCAGTTAATAAAGCTGATCAGCATGCCGTATCATTATATCCTATTGCAAATTTAACACAACAAGCAAAAGGTAAAGAGCTTGCTGAACTCTATGATATGTCAAACTCCGGTGCCATTGCATTTGGCGATTATAATGTGCCTATCAGTAATGCGAACCTAATGAAAATAGCATTGTTGTATGCTCAGAACTTTAACGGTCTAGTGCTCAGTTTCCCTCAAGATAATACCATTGCCAATAGCGGTTCTGCAAATGAAGGAAAAAATAGCACACTATTAGGTTTAAAAGGAAATCCTGCCTTAGCGGAAGAACTACAAATAGCCAGAGACTTATTTTTACTGGAATATACCGATGGTAAATTACATATTCCAACAATTTCAACAACCAAATCGGTCAAACTCATTGCAGATGCCAAGAAAAAAGGATTAGATGTAACTTGTAGTGTGAGTGCACATCATATCTTATTAACAGATGATGAGTTAGATGATTTTAATACCAATTGTAAAGTAGCTCCTCCATTACGAACAAAAAAAGATATTAATGTACTTATAAAAGGTATTAAGAATGGAACTATTGATATGATAACTTCAGATCATAACCCCATTGATATTGAACATAAAAAAGTGGAATTTGAAAATGCGATGAACGGAACTATTGGTTTAGAAAGCTTATTCGGAGTTATAAATTCGGTCTTAGGATTAGAAAAAACGATTGATTGTATAACAAATCGCCCAAGAACACGTTTTAGTATTGAAAATCCAATAATCAAAATAGGAAAAATAGCAAATATTACACTATTTGATCCTGATATTAAATATGAATTTCAAGAAGAAAACATCCTATCAACGTCTAAAAATTCGGCTTTTTTAGGTAAACAATTAAAGGGAAAAGTGTATGGAATTTTCGCCAATAATAAATTAATACTCAATTAAATTTTAATATATTTACAACTTAACTAAAACCAAATCAAAATTATGGAACAAAACACAACAGTAAATGAAGGTAAAACTACAGCCATTATAAGCTATATTACTTTTATAGGAACAATTATTGCTTTTATTATGAATAATGATAAAAAGAATTCTTTTGTAGCATTTCATATTAGGCAAATGATAGGACTGATTCTTTTGGGCATAATTATAAACTTAATAGCCAGATTCACTAATTTGGGCATGATTGGTTCACTTTTAAGTTTATTCCCTCTTGTTTTATGGGTAATAGGCTTTTTAGGTGTACTAAAAGGTGAAGAAAAGAAAGTACCTTTATTAGGCGATATGTTTCAAGATTGGTTTAAAGGCATAGGATAACATACATAAATTATTATATTTTTGAAGTTGCACTTAAAAGTGTAACTTCTATTTTAAACCCTCCCAGAGTTTTAAACTTTGGGAGGGTTTATACTCAAACCATTTAGCTTTTCGGGAGTCAAAAATTCCATCACCTAAATTATCGTATTAATTGATTAATAATCAGTTATTTATATGTTATTAGTTTGGTGTTTTGAATACTATTTAGTATCTTT
>JAKISU010000208.1 GCA_021648445.1 Flavobacteriaceae bacterium | reverse complement strand
GAAAGTGATCTCAATTTTGTTAATGCCAACCAGAATTAGATGGAATATAATCGAAGCACCCTCAAAGGATCACAGTGGACAACTTAATTTATCGTTCAACTAAAAAAAACAGGGGATGGCTAATTAATAAATACCAATACAGCAAATCTAAAACAATTTCAGGTTTTTTATAACTATATGTAAAAGCATACAAATTAATTTATTTTATAATAATTATATTTAATTACATATAATTTTTATATATTTACTCCGTTTATATTTAAAAGCATATAATGAAGGAGTTAGCAAGTTTTGTTAAAGAGCGAAGAAAATCGGTAAACCTCACACAAGAAGAGTTTGCCGAAAGGGTAGGTGTTGCTTTAACCGTTATCCGAAAAATAGAACAGGGCAAGACCAATCTGAATATGGAAAAGGTAAACCTTGTTTTGCGAATGTTTGGACATCAATTAGCTGCGGTTGATAGTCGCGAAATAGAAAAATCTGATAATGAGTTATGAGAAAAGCCTATATATTTTATAAAGAGTTTTTAGCAGGTGTTTTGACCGAAACAGATGACGGGGATTATATTTTTACCTATGAAGCGGATTATGTAAGCAATCATCAAGAGCAATTCATTACGTTTACGATGCCTGTAACAAAAGGATCGTATGTGAGTAACCGGCTTTTTCCTTTTTTTGAAGGGCTGATTCCCGAAGGGTGGTTATTAGAGATAGCCTCTAAAAACTGGAAAATTAATCCCAATGATAGAATGGGCTTATTATTAGCCTGTTGTCAAAATTGTATAGGAGCAGTAAGTGTTGTGCTAAAAGTAGAAGCAGATGAAGAATAAGTGTTTATATTGTTACAAAAAATTAAAAGGCGAAGTAGATTTTCATAAAAAATGCAGCTTTGCTTTTTTTGGCCAAAAGGAAGCTCCCCAATTACCGTATGGCTTAGATGAAATGACTGAATTAGCAAAAAGTGTAGTGGAACGCAGTATTGCAGTACCAGGAGTGCAACCTAAATTATCAATGTCGTTGATTAATGAAACTAGTGAGCATGCTCATGGTAGATTAACCATAGTAGGAGCTTTAGGAGGTAATTATATTTTTAAACCACCATCTAATGATTTTCCGGAAATGCCTTCAAACGAACATCTTACCATGCGCATAGCGGAGTCTTTTGGAATTCAAACAGTGCTGTCTTCTTTAATCCGTTTACAATCGGGGGAGCTATCGTACATCACTAAGCGTATAGATAGAAAGGCAAGTGGAGAAAAAAAGCATATGCTGGATATGTTTCAAATTACAGAAGCCTATGATAAATACAAAAGTTCTTCAGAAAAAATAGGTAAAGCATTGGGAGATTATTCTAGTAATACCTTGTTAGATAAGCTATTCTTTTTTGAGCTGACCTTATTTAGTTTTCTTATGGGCAATAACGACATGCATTTAAAGAATTTTTCCATGATAGAGACTTCTACAGGTTGGGCCTTAGCACCTGCTTATGATTTACTGAATGCAAGTATTATAAACCCCAAAGATAAAGAAGAAATGGCGTTGACTTTAAACGGAAGAAAAAATAGATTAGAAAGAATAGATTTTGAGCAATTAGGAGATAATTTAGAACTTAGCTCAAAACAAATACAAATTGTTTTTAAAAGGTTTTATAAATTAAAAGCAACAGCATCAAAATGGATTAAAACTTCTTTTTTATCTAGTAAAATGAAAACGCTTTACAGAGAGAAAATGGAAGAGAGATATTATAAGATATTTTAAAAGAAGCTTGATTGATTGTATACAAAAGTTTTAATGTAGGTCAATTGATGACTGTCTTACCTAAATAAATGTTTGAAACGGAATATACTAAAATAGGTTTTAGAGGTATTCTATTAAATATTTTTCTCGTCAGCATTCTCCATTTGTTGTGAAAGCATTTTTTGAGGTGATACGATTGGAAGTATGATTCCTTGCAAATTTGTATTAGATAAACGCTCATAAATAATACCTCTTGCGGTAGAGAAACTCAAACCTAAAAGTGTAGCTATTAATAAACCAGAGAAAACAGGATTCTCTTTTTCATTTAGTTTAAAATGCTTTTTTAATTCATCAATTTGAAAATGGAAGTCAAAATTAAAATGTGCATTTGCATTTTCATCAGTAGTTTTATCAGTCTCTAAATCAATAAGTAACCCAATTTTAATGCGCTCATCTTCTAAATTATGCATTGTTTTATGCGCAACTTTAATATTAAAAGAAATTTTACCTTTTTGAGGTAAATCTTTTATTGAACTTTCAATAAGGTCTATATGAAAGAGGTGTAATTTGTCAGTATTGATTTTTTCTTCTTTCATTACATAGCAATGTCGTAACTAGAATCTTCGTAGTCACTTATAGTGTCCTCAAGTGTTTATATTAATCGAAAAGTATACCAGTATTTCAATTCAAAAGTATACCATTTAAATTAAATAAATAGTTTAATCTTTCTTTCCCAGGGGGTACCCCCTGGGAAAGAAAGATTATGGGCTTCGGAT
>JAKISU010000070.1 GCA_021648445.1 Flavobacteriaceae bacterium | reverse complement strand
GCTATCTCGATGAATATTGCTACAAATTCAATAGAAGATACTTCGATTCGGTATTCGATAGAGTCGTAATCGCCTCTGTGTCTTGTAAATGGAAGAGAAATATGCAAACTATCCGATAGTCATAAAATTTTACTTCAGTTGCTTCATTAGCTCCTGTTTTCCATATTTTTCCGTATTGTACTAAGCTTCCAAAAACCTTTTGTCCATTTTTTTGTGGTCTCCCGTAAATTACTTTTACTAAAGGTGGTGTAACCTTATTTAATCTATAGTAAGCAATATCATGTGGCGCTTCATCTAAATCTTTAAAGTTTTGAGCAGACATATTCGTTTTTAACAGCATAGCTATTAATAAAAATATCACAATCTTTAATACTGTTTTTGGCTTTATCATTATTAAATTTATTTCGTTAATGAGCAATAATTTGCACTAGTTTACTGTTATTATGTTGTTTCTTTATTATTTTAAGCGTAACATACTAAATTCAGAATTGTTACTTTTGTTAAGTATTAAAGATTAACATCAATTAAACAATCAACTTAAAAGAAACCCTACCTGTTAGTGTAGAAAATTATAATAAATAATGTTAAAGACCTTAAATACACATATTTGCGAAGAACATGTTTTCTCAAAAATATTTAATACCCTCTCTAATGATGTATATAATTTTTTGCGTTATAAATATGGTGATGGTTTAAACCCTAGAGATAAAGTTCAAGAAGCATTCATTAAACTTTGGGATAATTGTAAGAATATAAGTCCTGAAAAAGCAAAATCTTTTTTATTTACTACAGCAAATAATATGATGTTAAATGAGTATAAACATCAAAAAGTTGTATTAAAACATCAACAAGCAAAACCTAAAGATTATACTAATGAAAGTCCTGAGTTTCTTTTAGAAGAATCTGAGTATATGCAAAAATATGAAAATGCACTTGCTAAATTAACGGAAGCGCAACGTGTAGCATTCTTATTAAATAGGGTTGAAGGTAAAAAACATAAAGAAATTGCCGAAATGTTAGGTATCTCAAGAAAAGGAGTAGAAAAAAGAATTTATGGCGCCTTAGAAAAATTAAGAAAAGATATTGAAGGTATTTAAAAATTTAATACTTTGTAGGTAGGAATATTTAAAAGTAAATTGTTCTATATAAAAGGAAAAGAAAATATATAATGATTAGTAAAGTAGGAAGAAAGTAACTACAGTTGTTATATATATAGAAATTGTTATGAATAATAGAAATTATTGAAATGAAAGAGCACTTAATACAAAAATGGTTAGACGGCGAATTAAATGATGCCGAACTACAGGCATTCAAAGAATTGCCTGAGTATGAGTCTTATACAAAGCTTTCTGAAACAGCAAAGCTTTTTAAAGACACATCATATAATGTTGAATTAGAATTAGAAAAGTTAAATTCTATAATCAAAGACCGCAAACAGCCTGAACAACAACCGGTAAAAGTTGTACAAATGCAATGGATTAAACCATTGTTACGTGTTGCAGCTATATTTATTATTGGTTTGGCAGTATATTATTCGCCTATTTATGGTGATAGCACAACAGTAGTTAAAACCTTAGCAAGCAATACTACAACCATTGAATTACCCGATAATTCTGAAGTTAAACTAAACGCTGCTTCTTCTATAAAATATAGTAAGAAAAAATGGAAAAAGAACCGAGAAGTTAACTTGGTTGGTGAAGCTTATTTTAAAGTTGAAAAGGGTTCACAGTTCGATGTAGTAACTTGGTTAGGAAAAGTTAGTGTTTTAGGCACACAATTTAACGTTAAACAACGCGTTAATTATTTTGAAGTAATCTGTTATGAAGGCTTAGTAAGTGTTTCATATAAAGGAAAAGACATTAAACTTCCTGCAGGTAAATCTTTTAAAATAATTGATGGTAAAATTGTTGAAGGACAAACTAAAGATAGTGTACCTTCATGGGCGCAAAAAAGCATTAGTAGTTTTAAAAGTGTTCCTTATGGCGAAGTAATTAAAGAGTTTGAAAGACAGTATAATGTTGTAATAGAAGCAAAGAACATAGATACAACGCAATTATTTACCGGGAGTTTTACTAATAAGGATAAAGAATTAGCTTTAAAATCTATAACATTACCTTTACAATTGAAGTATATTAAAAAAGATAGCGCAAAAATAGTTCTCACAAAAGAGTGATAAAAAAAAAGCTACTACTTAGTTTTATTTTTTTATCTTTTTTTTGTTTATCAACTCTTACCGCTCAAACTAAAAAAGGAAAGCAACCACTTATCGAAATTTTAGAAGAATTACACTCACGTTTTGAGTGTAATTTTTCTTATATAGACAATGTTGTAATAGGTATTTCAGTTGAACCTCTAGATACAAAGCTAAATTTAAAACAAGCTGTAGATTATTTACAGACCAATACTCCACTACAATTTACTGTCTTAGGCGAAAACTTTATAGCTATAACACTCAAAAAAGGTAATTTTTCTATTTGTGGTTATTTAATTGATATAAGTAGCAACGAAACTATTCAAGGAGTTGTTGTTCAAACAAAAAACATTTCTACTATAAGTGACAAACAAGGTTACTTTAAATTAGATAGGGTAACAGAAGAAGATATTGTTAATTTCAGGCATTTAGGCTATAAAATGTTCACAGAATATGCCAAAACATATAACACCAAGCAATGTGAAACAATCTACCTGACTTCAAAAACAGAAGATTTAACTGAAATTATCTTAAGCAGTTATCTTACTAACGGTATTAATAAAATTATTGATGGTAGTATTTCTATAAATTATAAAAATTTTGGTGCTGTTCCCGGGTTAATAGAGACTGATGTATTACAAACCATACAGGCATTATCAGGCTTTCAAAGTATTGACGAAACGGTTTCGAATATTAATGTACGAGGAGGCACACATGATCAAAATTTAATTCTTTGGGACGGAATAAAGATGTACCAAGCAGGTCATTTTTTCGGACTTATCTCCGCTTTAAATCCACGTATAACAAAAAGGGTCACATTGATTAAAAATGGTTCGGCGGCATCATATACTGATGGTATTTCAGGAACTATAGACATGAAAACCGACTATACTGTAAACAAAGATTTAAATGCTGAAGTTGGCCTCAACTTTATCAATGCTGATGTATTTATTGATCTTCCTATAAATAAAAACTCATCGGTACAACTGGCGTCGAGAAAATCATTTAGCGAATATTTAAATACTCCTACCTATAATCAATATTTTGATAGAGCATTTCAAAATACTGATGTGGTCACCAGCACAAATAATACCAATAGTACTAATGAAGAATTCGATTTTTATGACGTGAGCTTAAGATGGCTATATAACGTAACGGAAAATGATCAGATAAGAATTAACTTTCTAAATCTTGATAATACCCTCACTTTTACTGAGAATGCTTTTGGAGGTGGATTATCTGCTTCACGCCCTAGCTCCTTGAATCAAAGCAATATTGCCGGAGGCATACATTACGATAGAAAGTGGAATGATAATTTTAAAACCTCTGTACAATTGTATGGTTCAAATTATAATTTAGATGCTAAGAATTTTGACATTATTAATGAAAAAATTATAACTCAAAATAATGAAATTATTGAAGCAGGGCTACATATAAATTCTAGTTATACCTTAAACGATCATATAACTTTAAATAATGGATATCATTTTACTGAAACCGAAGTGATAAACATAGAAAAAGTTAATTTCCCGGTTGTTGACAATGAAGTTAGAGAAACCATTCAAACACACGGATTATTTTCAGATATTGGCTATAGTACAGAAGATTTTAACACACATATTAAATTTGGAGTACGTTTAAATTATATAAATGCGTTTAAAAAGTTTATTGTTGAACCAAGATTGAGTTTGAATCATCGATTAACTGACAAAATTTCGTTAGAAATATTAGGTGAATTTAAAAATCAGGTCACAACACTTCAAGCCGATTTTAGAAATGGTTTTTTAGGTCTTGAAAGTCGTAGATGGACTTTAGCAAATAATAACGATATTCCTATTCTAAAAAGTAAACAAATTTCAATTGGATCTAATTATAATTATAAAGGATTAATGATTAGTACCGATTTTTATTATAAAAAAGTTGATGGTATCACTCCACAAAGTCAGAATTTTCAAAATCAGTATGAATTTACAGAAACCAATGGTAGTTATAATGTAAAAGGTTTTGATTTTATCATCAATAATAAATTTAATAAATTCAATACTTGGTTAAGTTATTCTTTGGCTGATAATAATTATGTTTTCAATGAACTGGATGAAAAAAAATTTCCAAGTAATTTTGATATCACGCATACTGTATCATTAGCTACTGCTTATGATTTAAAAAATTTAAAAGTTTCTGCAGGGTTTAACTGGCGTTCAGGAAGGCCTATAACCAAACCCGTAGCAGGTAATGAAATCATAAATAACATTATTAATTATAACGCTCCAAACAGTAGTAATTTGAATTCTTACATGAGGCTAGATGCCTCGGCAATTTATGATTTCAAAATCAGTAAAAAAATAAAAGCCCAAGCTGGGCTTTCAGTATTAAATGTTTTGGATAAAAAAAATATTATAAATATTTTTTATAGTATTGATGATGACACAAATACTATTGAAGATATCGAAGAGTTTTCATTAGGTATAACACCCAATGTTGCTTTTAGAGTGTTTTTTTAAGCCCATCCTACCTTTTTAATCAATTATTGAGAGGCTCTTCACTCCGTTATTGCTACGTTCTGAATGACAAAAATTATTAAGAAGCGTTTCCTTTCTTAATCAAATTCAGTGCAGAACCTTCTTTGAACCATTCAATCTGACCTTCATTATAAGTATGATTCAATTTTATAATGTCTTTCGAATTATCACTATGAACAATCTCTAATGTTAATGGTTTGCCATATGTAAACCCTGTTAAATCAATGAAATTAAATGTATCATCTTCTTGAATGAGATCATAATCGTTTTCATTAGCAAAAGTCAACCCTAACATGCCTTGTTTTTTAAGATTTGTCTCATGAATTCTTGCAAATGATTTTACAATTACTGCAATAACGCCTAAATGACGTGGCTCCATAGCTGCATGCTCTCTAGAAGACCCTTCTCCATAATTATGTTCTCCAACAACGATAGACGAAATGTTTGCTGCTTTATAAGCTCTTGCTGTATCTGGTACTACTCCAAACTCTCCTGTGAGTTGATTTTTAATTTTATTGGTTGCCTTACCAAATGCATTAACAGCACCAATCAACATATTATTAGAAATATTATCTAAATGACCTCTAAAACGCAACCAAGGACCAGCCATTGAAATATGATCTGTTGTACATTTTCCAAAAGTTTTTATCAATAATTTTGCACCGGTTATATTTCCTTTTATAGGTAAAAAAGGTGTTAGCAATTGTAATCTTTTTGAATCGGGATTTACAGTAATTTCAATACCTGAGCCATCTTCAATTGGTGCTACAAAACCCGGATCTTTAACATCAAATCCTTTGGGTGGCAATTCAAAACCTGTTGGTTCTTCTAACATTACTTCCTCTCCTTCTTGATTTATCAATGTATCCGTCATCGGATTAAAATCTAATCTTCCTGAAATTGCAACTGCAGCTACCATTGAAGGTGAGCCTACAAAGGCATGTGTATTTGGATTACCATCAGCTCGTTTTGAAAAATTTCTATTAAAAGAATGCACTATGGTATTTTTTGGTTGATCTTCTGCGCCTTCTCTTGCCCATTGACCGATACAAGGCCCACAAGCATTTGTGAATATTTTTGCATCTAGATCTTCAAAAATTTGAAGTAATCCATCTCTTTCAGCTGTATAACGAACTTGTTCAGAACCGGGGTTTATACCAAATTCTGCTTTTGCAACCAATCCTTTATCAACAGCTTGTTTTGCAATAGAAGCTGCTCTAGATAAATCTTCATAAGATGAATTGGTACATGAACCTATCAAGCCCCATTCTACTTTTAAAGGCCAATCATTTTCTGTCGCTTTTTTTGTCATTTCAGTGCCAACCGGTGTTGCTAAATCTGGTGTAAACGGACCGTTCAAATGAGGTTTTAATGTATCTAAATTTATTTCTATTACCTGATCAAAATATTGTTCAGGATTTGCATATACTTCATTATCTCCCGTAAGGTATTTTCTAATTTTATTCGCTTCATTAGCTACTTCATCTCTATTTGTTGCTCTTAAATAACGTTCAATAGAATCATCATAACCAAAAGTAGAAGTTGTAGCTCCAATTTCAGCACCCATATTACAGATAGTTCCTTTTCCTGTAGCGGAAAGAGATATTGCACCTTCGCCAAAATATTCTACAATACTATCGGTTCCACCTTTTACAGTTAAAATATCTGCAACTTTAAGAATAACATCTTTTGCAGCTGTCCATCCATTTAATTTTCCGGTTAATTTTACTCCTATTAATTTAGGAAATTTCAATTCCCATGGCATTCCAGCCATTACATCAACGGCATCTGCTCCACCAACGCCAATTGCAACCATCCCTAATCCACCGGCATTCACTGTATGCGAATCAGTACCTATCATCATCCCGCCGGGAAAAGCATAATTCTCTAATACCACTTGATGGATAATTCCGGCACCGGGTTTCCAAAAACCAATTCCATATTTATCTGAAACTGAAGCTAAAAAATTAAACACTTCACTCGAAGTATTTATCGCTTCTTGTAAATCTTTATCTGCGCCTATTTTTGCTTGAATTAAGTGGTCACAATGCACCGTTGTAGGTACAGCAACTCCCTTTTTACCAGCTTGCATAAATTGCAATAAGGCCATTTGTGCTGTTGCATCTTGACATGCAATTCTATCTGGTGCAAAATCAACATAATCTTTACCACGTGCAAACGAAGTAGTGGTTTCACCATCCCATAAATGGTTATATAATATTTTTTCAGCTAATGTAAGTGGTTTACCAACAACTTTACGAGCAGCATCTACACGCTCTGCCATTCTACTATAAACCCCTTTTATCATTTCAATATCAAATGCCATAATCTCTTATTTTTTTAATGAACCCAAAGGTACTTATTTTCAAAAACTTATTTGAATAACTAATAATAAAATCCCTTAAATAAAGTGAATAAATATCAAATATCTAAAAATAGGTGCTTAATTTTAAATATCTTTTACTTAAGTACTTGATTATTTTAGAAAATGAAGATTAAAAATAAAAAATTTCTTGAAACTGACTATCCCCGAGGCCCGTCCGACCGGCACGGGCGGGCAAACCATCGAGGAATTTATAGATTAAACTATTTCAGCAGACAAGCCTAAGTTTAACAAGCGGGTACAACGGGGTTTCAGTTCATCATATTCACCCGTTTTAACAGCACATTTTCCTTTATAATGTACAAGGTATGTACATTGTTCTGCTTGCTCAGAAGTATGTTCACAAACATCAATTAATGAGTTAATTACAAATTCAAAAGTATGAATATCATCATTAAACAAAATAATTTCAAATTGAAGCACTTCTTGCTCAAGCACCTCACTTTTCTCTTGTATTTTCTCTTTTGTACTCATAATTATCCTAGCAAAAGTACTAAATATTAATAAATCATTGTCAATCCAAAGTTTATAACAATAAAAAAGAGGAAGCTTTTTATGCTTCCTCTCTTCAAATTTAACTAATTCAAATTTATTTAATACATAAATCTTAAAGCGGTAATATCATTGGCATTAAATTCGCCGTCTTCATTATTAGCAAAACAAGCCAACATGAGAGATGTTGAATCATAACCTGTTGGTGTGCCCGGAATATGAACTGCTCCAACACCAGCAGAGCCTTCATTAACATTTTGACCACAACTTTGTCTACTAAACCAATCTGTATGTCGGAAACCTACTGAATGCCCAATTTCATGTGTAATTATATGCTCATTTACATTTGTGCTAAAACCACTTAAGCCAAAAATTTGAACAAATTTAAATGGGTTTCCATTAGTAGGGAAACCTGCAGAACCTCCTGAACCTGATTGATTAGGGTTATTATAGACAACCATATCTCTTGATTGAAAATCAGTTCCGAAAGTAAGACTGAAACGAATATCTAAATTCAGTCTATTGTAATTATTTACAGCCCATTGTAAAGCCGTACGTTCTTTATTAGAAAGACCGAAACCGCCTCCACCGGTATAACCGATTATTGTAATTACACCATCACTAACTAAATTATTAGTGCGGTATTGTTTTGTAGTAATGTCACCACCCATTTTCATATTCTCAATTTGTTTTCTAGTAAACATCATATCTCCCTCTACTTTAAACATCTCTTGAAATGACCCATCAGGCAATTGAAAATCGACCTTTTCAAGCCCATCAGTATTAAAATACATTTCTTGGAGTTTTTTAGTAATTTCAGGATACTGTTCTTGGTCGATAGCCTGTTCTTCTGTTTGAACTTCATCGTTTTGACATGAGAATAGACCCAGTGTAGCAACTAAAATAATAGCAGTAAAAATTGAAATTTTTTTCATTTTGTAATGATTTTAAGTTAATAAATAAGTTTTATACCAGTTTAACCATTAAATAAATCATACAAATTGTTTACTCACTTCACTTCCCTTTTTATTTTTTTAAAGGAGTTTCACGCCAAAGGCGGACAGACTGTGATGTACTTCGTAATTGTTTGTGACAAATTTTATAATTAAAATGGTGTTTAGCGAAAATATTAATGTAGGTCAATAATAATATTTCTTCTGTGTAAATTTAAAACTATAATATTGGAAAGTCAATAGCGAAAACCATGATTTTTAAAATTCATGGAAAACCACTAATTTTATTGTAGAGCGTATTTCAGTGCTACCCAATTATTTCGTTCAATGATCTTATCTAACTTTAAATTGTATTTTGAAGTTTCAGCATCTATTACAGGAGTATCTTCTTGATAAAAGCCACTTAATAATAAAATGCCATTATCATTTAAACAATTCACATAGGTTTTTATATCATTCAATAAAATATTTCGATTGATGTTAGCTATAATTATATCGTACGATCTAAAACCTAGAAAAGAAGCGTCACCTTGATAAGCATCTACTTTTTTACAATTATTGAGTTCTAAATTATCAAAAGTATTTTCATAACACCATTCGTCAATATCTATGGCATCTGTAATTTTTGCGCCTTTCATTTCTGAAAAAATAGCTAAAATACCTGTACCACAACCCATATCTAACACCATTTTACCTTCTAAATTTAACTCAATGAGATGTTGAATCATTAAATGTGTAGTTTCATGATGACCTGTACCAAAACTCATTTTGGGTTCGATGATTATATCATATTTTATCCCGATACCTATCGGGATTGGGTTTTGATGAAAAGGCGCTCTAACACTTACCTTATTATCAACTTGAATAGGATTGAAATTTTTCTCCCATTCTCTATTCCAATTTACTTGAGCTATTTCTTCTTTCGTAAAAGAAATATCAAATTCATTATTATTAAGCACAAAAATGTCGTCTAAAATCGTGTTGTTATGTTCTTCTTTTTGAATATAGGCTATAACGCCATTGTCATTTTCAACAAAACTTTCAAAACCTGCCAAACCTAATTCTGCAATTAAAATTTCGGTTGCTGGTTCTTTAGGTGAAACGATGAAGTTGTAGGCTAGATAAATATTTGACATAAAGTTAAATTGAAAAGATTGCCACAAATTTGCTAGTGCAAATTTTCGCAATGACGTTAAATAGCCTTAATTATTTGAACAAAATCTTCAGCTTTCAACGCTGCGCCACCAATTAAACCTCCGTCAACATCTTCTTTTGAAAAAATTTCCTGAGCATTTGCCGGCTTTACACTACCTCCATAAAGTATTGAAACTTCTTCAGCCACATCACTCAAATATCTTTCGGCTACCAGTTCACGAACAAAAGCATGCATTTCTTGCGCCTGTTCCGGTGTTGCCGTTTCACCTGTACCAATTGCCCAAACCGGTTCATAAGCCAACACAATATGTTTCCAGTCTTCAGAATTCAAATGGAATAGCGCTTTTTTAATCTGATTTTCAACAATATTAAAATGATTATTACTCTTTCTGTCTTCTAAAACCTCTCCAAAACAAAAAATAATTTCTAATTCATGTTTTAATGCTGTATCTACTTTTTGAACTAGCAACTCATCGGTTTCCCCAAAATATTCTCTACGTTCAGAATGACCTAATATCACCAAATTCACACCTATAGATTTTAACATGCCAGCAGAAATTTCACCTGTAAAAGCACCACTTTCTGCTTGATGCATATTTTGCGCTGCAACTTCAATAGCTGATTTTTTAACCTTTTTGGCTGTTCGTTGAAGAAATACAAAAGTAGGTGCTATGACTACACGCGTGTTTTTGAGCTCTAATCCTTTTACAGACTCTTTAATATCTTTCACCAATGTCTTTGACTCGACTTTGGCATTATTCATTTTCCAGTTACCTGCAACTATTTTTTTTCTCATAAGCCCATTCTAAATAAAGCTTCGCTTTGTAACTTCGATTAAAACTATATTTTAATCTCGTTAATCCAAAGAGAAGGACTACTATTTTATTTATTAGTTATTATTCAATACAAAATTACATTATTTTACTTGAACTCCTATTCATCTATAATTTTATTAGCTTTGCAAAACCATTTATTTGACTTACAATGACAAAACAACAGCTTGTTGAACAGATCAGAAAAAAACAATCCTTTTTATGTATTGGTTTAGATGTTGATCTAGATAAGATTCCACCACATTTATTAGCTTTTGACGATCCCATTTTTGAGTTTAACAAACAAATCATTGATGCTACACATCACTTAGCTGTAGCATACAAACCGAACATTGCTTTTTATGAAGCGTACGGAATTAAAGGTTGGCAAGCCTTACAAAAAACCATTGATTATCTGAATCAAAATTATTCTGAAATTTTTACGATAGCTGATGCCAAACGTGGTGATATTGGCAATACTTCTACGCGATATGCCAAAGCATTTTTTGAAGATTTGAATTTCAATTCCATTACTGTTGCACCTTATATGGGAAGCGATTCTGTTGAACCCTTTTTAGCTTTTAAAAATAAATTTACCATACTACTTGCCTTAACTTCTAATAAAGGAGGATTAGATTTTCAAGGATTACAATCTGATGATAAAAATATATATGAACATGTTTTAAAAACGGCATTGACATGGAAAAATGCTGAAAATTTGATGTTTGTAGTTGGTGCCACCCGACCTGAATATTTTAAAACCATCAGAGAAATTATACCCAATCATTTTTTACTGGTTCCCGGTGTTGGCGCTCAAGGCGGAAACCTACAAGATGTCTGTAAATATGGATTGAATGACGATGTTGGATTATTGATAAACTCTTCAAGAGGAATTATTTATACTTCTAACAGAACAGATTTCGCTCAAAAAGCAATGGAAAAAGCATTAGAGCTACAGCAGGAAATGGAGGAAATACTTAGTCTTCAGTAGGCAGTTAGAGTATTCAGTAAGCTGCTCACTGCTTTACTTTTTAGCAAGCGTTTTCATCATAAAATTATCTAACGCTACCATTTGCTTATAGCCTTTCTTTTTTCCTAATTGTCCAGAAAAATAAAGAATTACCCAAAGTATTGGCAACCCAATTACCATATATTTTGAAAACTGATAATCTTTTTCTAAACTCCAATTAACATAAAACATCACTAAAAATACTATAAAGGCAACAGCTGTAGCAAAATGAAGAAACATAAAAAATGTCCAAACTTGCGGTTTTGGGCCAAGTATTCCTTTAACAATTGTTTTATCATTTTCTCCTTTAATAACTTCAACTTGTAATTGTGGTGACCAAAAATGCTCTTCTTCTTTTGGTACATCTAAAAATACATGATTACCCGATATTCTAGAACAAAATTTACAATCCTTATCTTTAACATTTTCCTTAAATTTCTCTAGAACTTCTTCTTGACTTTCATCAAATTCTAGTTGAAAACGAGGTTTTAATAAAACCCTATTGATCTTATTATTATGTATTGGCTTATTCATATTCAATAGTAAAAAGTTTAAATATACTATTTTTTTCAAACTCGAAACTCGAAACCCATAACATTGAACTATTAACATTATCTTTGCAGACAATTTTATCAAAATGGGAAACATAGTAGCCATTGTAGGAAGACCTAACGTAGGGAAATCTACTTTTTTTAATCGTTTAATTCAACGACGTGAAGCTATCGTAGATGCTGTTAGTGGTGTTACACGTGACAGACATTATGGCAAAAGTGAATGGAATGGTAAAGAGTTTACCCTAATTGATACCGGTGGTTATGTAGTAGGTTCTGATGATGTTTTTGAGGCAGAAATTGATAAACAAGTTGAATTGGCTATTGATGAAGCTGATGCTATTATTTTTATGGTTGATGTAGAGTCTGGTGTTACAGGATTGGATGAAGAAGTAGCAAAATTACTTCGTAAAGAAAAAAAACCTATTTTTTTAGCTATTAACAAAGTTGATAATAGTAAACGTAATGCAGATGCTGTTGAATTTTATGCGCTGGGTTTAGGAGAATATTACACCATAGCGAGTATTAACGGAAGTGGCACTGGCGAATTACTAGATGATCTGATCAAAGCATTGCCTGAAGTTGAAGATAAAACTGAAGATGATCTACCTCGCTTTGCAGTGGTTGGCAGACCCAATGCAGGAAAGTCTTCTTTTATCAATGCTCTTATTGGGGAAGATAGATATATAGTAACTGACATAGCAGGCACCACAAGAGATGCTATTGATACAAAATATAATCGTTTCGGATTTGACTTCAATTTGGTTGATACGGCTGGAATTAGACGTAAAAGTAAGGTTAAAGAAGATTTAGAGTTTTACTCAGTAATGCGCTCGGTAAGAGCCATTGAATATTGTGATGTTGCAATTTTAGTGGTAGATGCCACTCGTGGATTTGAGGGGCAAGACCAGAATATTTTTTGGTTAGCCGTGAAGAATAAAAAAGGCATTGTTATTTTGGTCAATAAATGGGATTTGGTTGAAAAAGATACAAAAACCACTAAAGAATTTGAAACCAAGATCAGACAAGAAATTGAACCTTTTACTGATGTGCCCATTATTTTTGTTTCAGCTTTGACAAAACAACGAATTTTTAAAGCGATAGAAACTGCTGTAGAAGTTTACCAAAATAGAAAGAACAGAATTCCTACAAGTAAGTTAAATGAGACAATGCTTGAAATTATTCAGCAATATTCACCACCGGCAAATAAAGGGAAATTTGTAAAAATTAAATATTGTATGCAACTTCCAACACCAACTCCTCAGTTTGCATTTTTTGCCAACTTACCTCAATATGTAAAAGACCCTTATAAACGATTTTTAGAAAATAAAATGCGTGAGATCTATAATTTTCACGGAGTACCAATTGTGATCTATTTTAGGAAAAAGTAGTTTTTATTAAAAAAGTAAATAAAATTGTGTAACTTCGTAACTCTACTCTACAAAATATATGGCGCTAACTGTAAATAAAAAGTATGCTTTTGAATACATTGTACATAAACTAGTACAGTGGGCAAAAGAAGTGGGTACTGACCCTTTAATAAATTAAAAATAATTAAGCTTCACTTTTTCATTTGTGCTAATAGTACTACCCCGGATAATCCTGGTTTATTAAAAACGTTCGATAAATTTTTTGCAAGGCCATTTGGGCATATTGAAAGTGAAATTTATTCTGCCATCCTTAATGATGATTTAGATTATTTCTTAATAGGAAATAATGGAATTTCTCTAAAAAAAGAATTTGAAGAAAAGGATTTTGAAGAAAGACAAGTTATTGATGGTACCATCGAGGATCTAAAAATCAAAAATAGAAATTTAATTTCTTATAACACATTTGATTTGGTTGACTTAAGTCATTCTTGGACTTCTTGGTCATCTATGTACAGTCTTGCTCAATCGAGAAATAAGTTTTCTATTGAAATACCCGAAACTTTAATTCAAAAAGAACAAAAGTTCTATTCACTTAATTATTAGTAATTAAATTATGTATTTAAAAGAATGCATAACGCTTTTGGAAAAAGAGTTTCCAGATAAATGGAGTTCTAATTTCATTGAAAATGATACAATAAATGAACATAAAGAAGAGGAATTATTAATAAAACTTACTGCTCCTTTAGAATCGATCTTTATCAATTTAAATCTATCTGTAATTTCTGGTGAATACATTGCAAAGGAAGATATTTCTAAAATTTTTGACACAATTAAATCCAAGCTAAAAAGCATTTATCTTGATTCTTCAAAAGTTGATGACAAAAAAATTAATGAATGGAATAATAAAATTCAGTTTGAATTTATAAAGCCCATTAAAGAAGGTATTGACAGTTATTATCTTTTAGTAAAAAAAATAACTAATAGCCTTAAGTTTATAAAAACTAGATCTTTTATTATGGATAAAGAAGGTCTTGATACTAATAAACAATCAAAAGCTGAAGAAAAATTACAAATCCTTTTTGGGCTAAATTTAATACTTTCATTCATTGACTTAAATTTATCACTTTCACGAAGTGATTTAGATGACCTTATACGTATAAAATATATTCTAACCAATGAGCTTAATGAATTAGAATTATCAAAAATTTTACTTGAAAAAACTGAATTTCTAATTAATAAAATAAACTATCGTTTCGATCAAAACGAAGCTAATTACCAGTATGAGATTAACTTTAAAACCATAGACCTTAGAGATAATTTTGAAATTTTTAAAGATTACAATAATGGCATAAATTATCATTATAAAGAACATAACAGAAATTCTAATCATTTCAAAAGTGTTGTCAATTCTATCTATAAGAAAAAAGAGAAAAATAATAGTTCTATTGATTCTCTTAAAGAGTTTCATACTCTAATAAAATACTATAAAGATGATGAGCAGAATGCAATTAGAATATTTCATTTAATAAAAGATTTCAAAAAGTTTTATAAAGAAAAGACTAAATCCTTTACTTCTGATTCTATTTATGATGCTTTCCAGAGTAAAGCAATTAATATTTCTTACAATTACATGCTAAATAATGGACTATCTCTTCTCATAAAAAAAGACAGTAAAAAATTTGAAAATAAAAAGAAAATAAAAGATTTTTTTGAAAAGATAAAACGACTTCAGGACAATACTCATATAAAAAATTACTTTCCATATTTAAAATATACAGAATATTTACTATACTCAAACCATTTAGCTTTTCGGGAGTCAAAAATTCCATCACCTAAATTATCGTATTAATTGATTAATAATCAGTTATTTATATGTTATTAGTTTGGTGTTTTGAATACTATTTAGTATCTT